>JBKHFN010000032.1:0-10831 GCA_046540195.1 Salinarchaeum sp. | reverse complement strand
ACTCTGCTAGCACAGGCCTCGGCGGTCGTCCAGTTCCTCATCGCGCTGACGCTGATTGGACTGGCACTAAGTCTACTGCGACAGGGCTACCGGAACATCCGGAGCGTGCGCGGTACCGGCAGCGGTGCGGTCGCTGCTGACGGAGGCACGCGCCAAGACGACTAACTGACCTCGTCGGAGTCTCTTCTTACGGACAATACGTGGCTACGGCCGTAACCGTCGCGCGAGACGGCCGAGCCAGCCCGTGTTGTTCTGTTCGATCGGTTCCCACGTCCGGAGGGCATCGACGATATCGACCGACTCGCTGGCGACGATTTGTTTTGTCTCTGGGGCAACGAGGACGATCCCGATGTCATAATGACCGTTGTACCCGAATTTGAGTAGTGTCCGCTCGTCGATGTCGCGGACGGTTGAGGCGAGGTCGGCCGGAATCTCGGGGACGACGAACCCGAAGATGAACTCCGTCGAGTAGTGCTCCTCGTTGGGGTCAATCCACGCCTCGGCGAGGTCGTGTCCTAGTTCAATCGCGTCGTCAATTGCCCGCTGTGAGAGCGTCTTGCTCCGTTGGAGAAACACGTGCTCGTGGGCCTCGTGGTGGGCAATCGACAGCGCAGAATGCAGTACGTGCTTCTGGCTGTGCAACTCCATATGGCCGTACAGCGCGAACGACTCTCCGCGGACGCGATAGTCCTGCTCAAGATCGTAGTTGTGCACGAGCCGTCGGCTGATGGTCTGGAGATACTCGTCCTCCCAGGTTGGAACGTCCGCAGTTGGGTCTGTGGTCCCGGTCGGCGTGTCGCCGGGGTCACCCGGTCGGTCGGAGTCACTCATTCCTGGCCGCGTGCGACATCACACACGCGGGGTGTCGGTCGGTCACAACGGTGCGGCACAACACACCGGTGACGATTGAGTGTAGGGGAATACATACCCCAGACTGGGGGGCCGACGAGTAAATATGTCCCGACGGAGCGTCAGGGACGCGTCGAGAACTCTGAAACCCGCAGGAAGTACACCCGCTTGCGGGCGTCACGGAAGCTGTACCGCGAGTCAATGATGTCAGTGTCCTCAAGCCGGTTCAAGGCGTATCGGACAGTCCGGTCCGGCAGTAGCGTTTCCTCGGCGAGTTGGCCCTGTGAGAGAGGGGCATCGATTTCGAGGACCTTCGCGACGAGTTTCGCGCTTGGGGGCAGTTCCCGGAGCCGTTCCCGGTACTCCGACTGTGTGAGGTCCTCAACGGGCGCCGCCTCGTCCGTGGCCGTGCCAGTGCTCATATCTGGTTGTGTCCGAGGTACCTGGTAAAACTTATCTATATTTGCATATATACAATAGAGACAATATAAGGTGTATAACCCCTCGGCAAGCCCGACTCCGTCTCTGCACCATTTATGACACCGGGCGCCGACCGTCAACTCGTGAAGGGGCAGGAATGGTACCAGGCGAGCGATGTCGCCGAGGAATACGAAGACAAGCGGTTCTCCGGTGGGGGCCGTCTGATCGATCGGCGCGAGAAACGGGCGGTCCTTGAGGCGGTGGCCCCCGTCGAGGACCGGTCCATCCTTGAGATCGCCTGCGGCACCGGGCGGTTTACGACGCTGCTCGCCGAACAGGGGGCTGATATCATCGGGCTTGACATCTCAGAACCGATGCTCGCACAGGGGCGGGCCAAGGCCCAATCGGCCGGTGTTGCCGACCATATCGAGTTTCTTCGGGGCGACGCCGGTCGACTGCCGTTTCCGGACAATCACTTTGATGCGGTTGTCGCGATGCGGTTTTTCCACCTTGCACCGACGCCAGAGGCGTTTATCGCCGAGATGCGACGAGTCACAAGAGACATTGTCGTATTCGACACGTTCAAGCGCCACAGCGCCCGAAGTCTGTACAATTTCGCACTTCCGATGGGATCACGGCTGTACTCGCGAGCGGAGGTCGAATCGCTGTTGGGTAGCGCCGGTCTTGAACTGGTCGATGAACAACACGACTTCATTTTCCCGTATGGATTCTACCGGCAACTCCCCCGGTCGGTCGCCGAACCCTTCCGGACAATCGACCGTCGGCTCGGTCGACACCCGGCAAGCCGACGGGTCGCGTCGGTGTCATACTGGACCGCCGCCGTCGATTCCTGACCGTTGGGCGGATCGCACGGCTTTTATTCACCGGTACGCCAGACTGGAATAATGGACCTCTCGGTGGTTGTCCCGACGCTCAACGGCCGGGATCGCCTTGAGGCGTGTCTCGATGCGCTTGCGGACCACGCGCCGGACGCCGAGGTGATTGTCGTAAACGGGCCCTCTGCCGACGGCACCACCGGTATGATCGTCGATCGGTCTGACGTTGACGTGCTCATTGAGACGGCCGAACGAAACGTTAGTGTCGCACGCAACGCCGGCATCAAGGCGGCAACCGGTGATGCCGTGAGCATCCTGCGATATAACCGGCTCGTCGGACCAGGGTGGGCGGCGACAGTCCGTGACGCCCTGAGTGACGGGGCTGACGCGGTAACGGGGCCGACGCAGGGGGCGCGTGCCTGTTGGCCGCCGGCTGGAACGTTCAATCCGGAGAACGTCGCCTTCCGGAGAGCCGTTCTCGGCGCGTTAAATGGGTTTGATGAAGCTCTTGTTGTCGGGAGTATGCGCGACCTCTGGGAGCGGTTCGACAGCGCCGGCTACCGGGCGAGACGGACGGCATCAATGGCGGTCACCGGGGCATACGGAACCGAGGAGACGTTCGAACTTGAGCCGGCACACCGATACCGGTCTGGGGCATACCGTCGGTGCAAGAACGGCACCCTCGACTGGCGGCGACTGCTCCGGATCGGTCTCGGGTCGCTTGCTGGGACGACGCTCGGTCTGGTCCGTGGCGATACCTCACCGACAGCGGTCGGAGGCGGGCTTCGCGAGGCCGCCGGCGGGTTCGTTGCTGGTGTCCGAGAGGGCCTTAAGGCACGGCGGGCGGCCGACGACATCGACATCAATCCACACGGACTCGACGAGCGCGAAGACCGGGCAGTCCGGCGGTACGACTGGCGCGATGCACCCCTTGCATACGCTAACCCCTAGGCCTTTCCTCCCAGCTGGAGTGTCCGGCGTCAAACGAAAGCGGAGCCTCCGTGGATAAGACAGGCACGTTCCTCGCCGATGGAGTGCCGAGCTAGTAAGGTTTATATTGAACCGCTGTAGTACTATCCAACAGACGACTATGTCAGAATCAGAATCCGCACAGCGACGCCTGGGCGAACAGCCCATGCTTATCCTCAGCGAGGACAGCGAACGGACATCGGGGCGTGACGCACGGCAGTCGAACATCTCCGCCGGTAAGGCGGTAAGCGAGGCAGTACGGACGACGCTTGGTCCGCGTGGCATGGACAAAATGCTCGTCTCCGACGACGGGGACGTCGTCATCACGAACGACGGGGCGACGATCCTCGACGAGATGGACATTGAGCATCCAGCTGCCGACATGATCGTCGAGGTCGCCGAGACCCAAGAAGAGGAAATCGGCGATGGGACGACCACGGCTGCCATCCTGACCGGCCAGCTGCTTGATCAGGCCGAGGACCTCTTCGAGGACGATGTTCACCCGACGACGATCGTCGAAGGGTACCACACCGCTGCGGAGATTGCTGCTGAGGCAATCGAAGAGCTTGCACTCGAGACCGAGATTGACGAGGACGTGCTTCTGAAGGTCGCCAAGTCGTCGATGACCGGGAAGGGAACCGGTGGGGTCACGGCTGAACGGCTCGCGAGCGTCGTCGTTGACGCCGTCGATACCGTCCGCGACGAGACCGAGCCCAACCGTGACAGCATCAAGGTCCAGTCCCAGGCTGGAGCGTCCTCCGCGGCGACCGAGCTCGTTGAGGGCATCATCCTTGATGAGGAGGCAGCAAACGACGCAATGCCCGCGCGCGTGACCGACGCCGATGTCGCCGTCCTTGATGTCGGACTCGCCGTCAAGACCGGCGATGTCGACGCCGAGTATAGCGTCGAGAGCGTCGACCAGCTGACCGCCGCGATGGAGTCCGAGGAAGAGGAGCTCAAGACCTACGCGGAGACGATCCGCGACCTGGGCGTTGATGTGGTATTCACAACCGAGGAGATCGACGACCGCGTGGCCGCCTACCTGGCCCGCGACGGAGTCCTCGCCTTTGGTGATCTATCAGGGTCAGACGCGACCGCCGTCGCGAACGCAACCGGCGCGGCACGCGTTGGCGATCTTGATGATATCGATGCCGAGGATCTCGGCTTTGTTGAGGAGATCCACACGGAGACCTTTGATGAGGACGAGCTCGCGTTCATCGAGGGGGGCGCCGCCGCCGAGGCCGTCACCATCTTCGTCCGTGGCAGCACCGACCACGTTGTCGACGAAGTCGAGCGCGCGATCAACGATGCGCTTGATGTCGTCTCCGCAACCGTGCGGACGGACGCCGTCGTCCCCGGGGCCGGGGCCTCTGAGATCGCCATTGCCGACCGCATCCGCACGGAGGCCGACGCCGTCGAAGGGCGTAAGCAGCTCTCAGTGCGGGCCTTCGCGGATGCGATTGATGCCATTCCCCGCACGCTTGCGGAGAACTCCGGCGCCGATCCGATCGACGCGCTGGTCGATCTCCGGGGCGAACACGAGGCCAGCGGTCGGGCCGGGCTGATCGCCGAGGGCCGAAGCGCTGAGGTTGCAGATCCCGTCGAGCACGGCGTTCTTGATCCGGCAGCCGTCAAGCAGGAGGCCGTCAAGTCGGCGACCGAGGCCGCAACAATGATCGTCCGGATTGACGACGTCATCTCCGCCGAGTAACGCCCACAGCCCCTTCGGGATCACTCCCTATTCTCGTCGTTTGATTGTCACCGACGACCCGGTGTGCACCTCAAAGAGATCAGTGCCGCGTCCTTGGTTGACTGCGAGTTCAAGATTCCCGTGGCTACCGACAGTAACGAGGGCCGTTCCGGGGTCGACGTGCGCAAAACTCCGAACGAACGGGACGGTCGTCCAATCGACGACGAACTGTTCGGGGGTGCCGAGGGCGTCGCCGGGAACGTTGGTGATTGCGTTGCCAAAGTCATCGACCGCCAGGATGGTTGCGGTCGCTTGATCAATCGTCGTGTCGATCTCAGGCGTCGGAAGACGGTAGTCAACACAGTCCTCAACCGCGATCGGCTCCAAGATCGACAGCGTCTCGAGAGCCTCGATTCCGACCAAGTCGACCTCGGCAGCAGCCGGGGCAAACACGTCCCGGCCGTGGAAGGTGCTGCTTGCCGGTTCCATCCCACGAATCTTGAAGGCGTCGATCGAGCCATCGAGGCGGCGGACAGTCGGGAAGAGTAGACCGTTGTCGGGACCAACCAGCGCGTGTGAGCCGGCACGGAGGACGATTGCGCGCCGATCGGTGCCGACACCGGGGTCGATGACCGCACAGTGAACTGCCGGGGGGAACCACGGGAGCACCTCCTGGAGCCAGAACGCCGCCGTAGGAACATCCTGACGGGGGAACTGATGGGCCACATCGACGATTCGAGTGGCACCGTCGGTGCGATCAAGGATGACTCCCCGCATAGCCGCGGGGTAGGGCGTTCCGAAGTCGGACGCGAGGGTAATCACAGCCTGTCGTCGGGCGCGAGTGGTCGTATGCGTTTCGTGCGGTCAGCCGTTGAGCGAGTCGCTCTCGGCGACCTGCTGGAGTCGGCCGACGCCACCGAGCTCATGCATCGCCTCAACCGTCGGGTCGGGGACCAGGTGCTCCCAAGGCTCGCCGGCGATGATCAGATCGCGGATCCGGGTCCCCTCATACCGGCTCCGGTCGAAGATCGGACCGGTCTGGACCTCGAACCCAGCGTCCTGAAACAACTGGATGACCAGCGGGTTGTTCGAGATGACAAGATCAAACGGCGGACACAGGCTGGTGACATGGCTCACCCACAGGGCGTTGCGGTCGATGTCCTCAATCGGTACGACGTACGTCGACAGATCAAGTGTCTCAAGCGCGCGGGTGATCATCACATGCCGTTCGCCCGCCGTGAACGGATTGCGGCGAGTGTGTGATTTGTCGGCACTCCCGATTCCGAGGACGAGTTCGTCGACGGATTCGGCAATCTCCTCAATCACGCCGTGGTGGCCCCCATGGTACGGCTGGAAGCGCCCGACGTAGAATCCGCGGGTCATATGCAGGATGACCGAGGGAGATTTATAAGTGTGGCGCGTCCGCCGCCCTGATCGCAATGAGGGATAGAGCGTCTCTACCCCACAATTTGTGGGGCCGTCAGGAGACCGCCGGGGGGAGAAAGTATATCAATCGCGCAGCCTGTATCTAGTACAGTTAGAATATTCATGAGCGAAGATCGAGAATCGAAGGACACGCCGCCCGACGCGGCTGGTGACGACGGGACGTCCACCGAGGATCCCGACGAACACACCAGTCAGTCGGGGGCTGCTGACGAGCCCGAGCCGTCAACCGGTGCATCGGAGGAGGCCGACGGGCAGCCAGACACCGACCAGTCCGGGCTGTTTCATGCCGGAGCGGCCGACACGCCAGATCCGAACGACGAGTCCGTCTTCGAGGAGCCAGACCCCGACGACGAGACCGAGGAGATTCCGGACCTTGAGGAAACCGAACTCGGCCAGGAGGTCCCCGAGCACCTGATCGAAGAGGGCTTCGACCCCGAGGAGGATGACGACCTGCTCGGTGGGTTGAACATCGAGAGCACCTCCGAAATTCCTATTCCGGATCGGCTGGTTGACCAAGTGATCGGTCAGGACCAAGCGCGGGATATCGTCGTGAAGGCGGCCAAGCAGCGCCGTCACGTCATGATGATCGGCTCGCCCGGGACCGGGAAGTCGATGCTCGCGAAGGCGATGAGCCAACTGCTCCCCAAAGAGGAGCTACAGGACGTTCTGGTCTATCACAACCCCGACGACGGGAACGAGCCGAAGGTCCGAACGGTTCCTGCCGGGAAGGGAAGCCAGATCGTCGATGCCCACAAGGAGGAGGCCAACAAGCGCAACCAGATGCGGATGTTCCTGATGTTGATCATCGTCGCGATCATCCTCGGGTACACCATCCTGACGCCGACGAACATCCTCCTCGGGCTGATCGCGGCCATCGCGGTCTACTTCGTCTTCCGCTACATGCAGCGGGGATCGGACGCGAACATCCCCAACATGATCGTCAACAACAGCGACCAGACGGTCGCGCCCTTCGAGGACGCGACCGGCGCCCACGCCGGCGCGCTGCTGGGCGACGTCCGCCACGACCCCTTCCAGTCCGGGGGCATGGAGACGCCCAGCCACGACCGCGTCGAGGCCGGCGCGATCCACAAGGCCAACAAGGGCGTGCTGTTCGTCGACGAGATCAACACGCTCGACATTCGCTCCCAGCAGAAGCTGATGACGGCCATCCAGGAGGGCGCGTTCTCGATCACCGGCCAGAGCGAGCGCTCCTCGGGCGCGATGGTCCAGACCGAGCCCGTCCCGACGGACTTCATCATGATCGCCGCGGGGAACCTCGATGCGATGGAGAACATGCACCCCGCGCTGCGCTCGCGGATCAAGGGCTACGGCTACGAGGTGTACATGGACGACACCATCGAGGACACCCCCGAGATGCGCCGGAAGTACGCCCGGTTCATCGCCCAGGAGGTCGAAAACGACGGACGGCTGCCGCACTTCTCGCGGGAGGCCGCCGAGGAGGTCATTCTCGAGGCCAAGCGGCGAGCCGGCCGGAAGGAGCAGCTGACGCTCAAGCTCCGGGATCTGGGTGGCCTCGTCCGAGTGGCCGGCGATATCGCTCGCGCTGAAGGGCGTGACATGGTCGTCCGAGACGACGTCCTGACCGCGAAGAACCGCTCGCGGTCGATCGAGCAGCAGCTCGCTGATGAGATCATCGAGCGGCGCAAGGACTACGAGCTGCGTGTCGCCGAGGGCAGTGTCGTCGGCCGTGTCAACGGCCTGGCCGTGATGGGCGGCGACTCTGGGATCATGCTCCCCGTTATGGCGGAGGTGACGCCCGCTCAGGGTCCTGGCGAGACGATCGCCACCGGACAGCTCAAGGAGATTGCTCAGGAGGCCGTCTCGAACGTGTCGGCAATCATCAAGAAGTTCTCCGACGAAGACCTCTCGGAGAAGGACGTTCACATCCAGTTCGTCCAGACCGGCCGCGAAGGGGTTGACGGCGACTCCGCGTCGATCACCGTCGCGACGGCGGTGATCTCAGCGCTTGAGGATGTCCCCGTCCGGCAGGATCTGGCGATGACGGGCTCGCTGTCGGTCCGCGGTGATGTCCTTCCGGTCGGTGGGGTAACCCACAAGATCGAGGCAGCCGCGAAGTCCGGCATGGATACGGTCATCATTCCAGAGGCAAACGAGCAGGACGTGATGATCGAGGACGAATACGAGGACATGATCGAGATCATCCCCGTTCGACACATCAGCGAGGTTCTCGATATCGCGCTTGACGGCGAGACCGAGAAGGACGGCCTCGTTGACCGGCTCAAGAGCATCACCGGCTCGGCTCTCGATCGGCAGGTCGGTCCTGGCTCGAAGTCGCCGAGCCCGCAGTAACCGCGACACTCCGCTTTTCTAGTTATTCGCTCCAAAGAAGCGCGATCAGCGATCAACGATCCGAGTGTGGATCACCACACCGATCGTCCCCGCGACGCCGATAAGTCCGGCGAGTGATAGGGGAAACAACGGGAGTTGACTCGCCAGGAAGGCGACACCGGCACCGAAGAGGCCGGCGAACGCCAGCGAGTGCGCAAACCCACGATGAGTGGTGAATTCGTCGATCGCGTATCCAGCAGCTTTCGCGGCAATGAGACCCAGCACTAACAGCAGGCTACCGCCGACGATCGCCGCGGAGCCAACCGGCGGGCTGGCAAGTCCAACCGTCCCGGCGAGTCCGGAACCGATCGCGGTGGCCATCGCCGGATTGTCCAGGGCAAAAAACGCCCCAATCCCCACGCCAGCAACGACAAGAAGCCGGCCAAAATACCGGCGAGGAATCGAGGAGTGGACATCGACATCGGGAATGACCGACCCGACGAGTGTGGCCGCAAAGACGCCAGCCGTAAGCGCGGCGACCGTCGGTGCGGCAAGCGCGCGTCCGATCCCGTAACTGAGGGCCGCGATCGCCGCGACAGCGGCACCGATTACGCCAGCACGAAAGTGCGCCTGAAAATCGCCCATCGTCACGTGGATTCGCAGCCGTGGGCAAAAGCAGTTCGAAGACGGCGCGGGGATCAGGACTCGGTCACGTCGGTCAGTGCGGTGGCATTGCGCGCCGTCGACAGATCGACAGCCACGGGCGGATCCGATAGTGTGCGGCGCATCCCCACGTGTGGGATACCGGCCTCCTCGAAGGAATCACCGACGCGGTGGTAGCCGAGTTCGCGGTAGAAGGACGCGACAGCGCGCTGGGCGTGAAGGACGATCTCCTCACACCCGGCGGTGGCGAGTGCGCCCTCCATCGTCTGCATCAGTGCCCGGCCGAGACCATGTCGACGATACGCGGGACGGACTGCGACACGCTCAATCTTCCCGGTTGTTGCGTCGATCCGCCGACACCGGGCAGTGCCGGCCGGGGACTCTTCAACAACCCCGAGCGCATGTACTGCTGTTGTGTCCTTACCGTCGTACTCAACGTCGGGGGCAACCCCCTGTTCGTCAACGAAGACACGCTCGCGGATATCGAAGGCCGCCTCAAGTTCGGACTGGGTGCGAACCAGCGCGACACGGTGTTCGGACACACCGTATGTTTGCTATCCGCCGACTAAGACCCACCGGGGAAGGGAAAGCCATCAAGTGTACCGGCACACAACCACGGGTAAGCCCTCCAGACGCACATGAACGACAATCGACTCACACACGCCGTGATGGGCGCTGCCGTGACGCTGCTCGGATCGGTCATCCTGTTCTCGCCATTGGTCGGCGGCGGCCTGACCGGATGGCTCGCCGGACGCAATCCCGCTGATGGGGCGCGGGCTGGCGCACTCTCCGGGGCCATCGCATCAACGGTGTTACTCCCGCTGTTGGTCTTCGGTGTTGTCTTTGCCGTGTTTGATGCGGGCATATTGACCTGGCTGACAACAGCAGTGGTGGTCGCTGGCGCCAGCTACCTCGTCGGGCTATCGGTGCTTGGTGGATACCTCGGGGTCGCATTACGAAAGCGGTATCGCAACCGAGTCGCGGATGTCGACACTAAACCCGACGTTGAGACGCTCAAAGAGCAATACGCTGCCGGCGACCTCGACGATCTTGAGTTTGAACGACAACTCGAGACGCGGCTGCGTCGCGAACGCGAGCGTGAGGAGGAACGCGAACACGCGCGGTGAATGCCGGTGGGGTACAAGGTCGACACGGTCGGTATAGACGGGGATGTGGAGGGGAGCACACACAGGCATACTGGTCGGTCGATGAATCCCACACGACAGCACTGTACGCGCTGTACGTTCGGCAAGCCCGTCGAAACCAACGAGTCCACGACCGGCGACGATACAGCCGTATGCCCACGCTGTGGGATGACGACCGCCACTACGTACCGCTTTTCTCGGGGCTGTGTAGGTGATCTCGGAACCAAGCGCTCGTGGACCGGAAGAGGAGACAACCAATTCGGATGTCGACGACTGTTCTGATGTCGCGTGAGCTACCCCACCCTGCTCGCGCTTGCGCGCTCGCGGAGGGTGGGGCTTCCTGTTTCCACGACGCGCTTTGCAGACACCGAATCGGTGTCCGTAGGGAGCGCAGTCTCCACAGGCGTTAACGAGAGCGAAGCTCTCGTTCGCACATCAGAATCGCTCTGCGATTCTGAGGACGTTGCTTTGGAGTGACCCACTCCTAGTTGCGAGAGGCCGCG
>JBKHFN010000031.1:0-10903 GCA_046540195.1 Salinarchaeum sp. | reverse complement strand
ACGACGGCTCGACCGACGGTACGAAGGAGGCAGTTACGGATCACATGCTTGCTATCGCCGGACGGGTACGGTACATCGAGGTCGGGACTTCCGACGAACCGATCGGCATCGGCGCCGCGCGGAATCGTGGCGTGGAGGAGGCGAACCATGAGGTGATCGCGTTCACCGACGCGGATTGTCGTCCGCGGCCGACGTGGCTCTCTGATCTCGTGCCATATCTCGCTACTAACGATGTGGTTGGAGGGCGAATCCGTCCGGCAGGCGGGAGCGCTGCAAGCGTGTACGAGGGGATCAACTCGTCGCTTGATATGGGACAATATGCATCACGCGTCGACCCCGACGGCTCCACGCCGTATCTCGCGACCGCGAACCTCGTGGGACGGCGTCGTGTCTTCGAATCGATCCCGTTCCCCGACCGGAACATTGCGGAGGACGTCGACATCTGCTGGCGGGCTCTCGACGCGGGATTCGACATCGTCTACACGCCGACGGGCATTGTCGAGCACAAGTATCGTGAAAGCCCGGGTACGTTCGCCGCACGTCGGTCGACATACGCTGCTTCAGAAGCGTTACTGGCGTGTGAGTACGGGCGCGACCGCGGCGATCGAGTGAGTATCCCGATCCACATCCTACTATTATTCGTTGGAGTGGCCATCGCGCTCCTCGGGGACGGTCTAGTCACGATTGTGGGACTCGTCGGCGCCGGCGTTTTTGCCATCGTAGATATCAGTTCTGACGGTTCACGTGTAGGACGCCGACACGGACGTCTTCCCGGATCAGTATCCCGTTCCGATGTGCTTCGAAGCCGAATACGGGAGCGGTTGTCAGCGACATACGTGATGACACGTGAGATAACTCGATACTATGTGATTCCGGTCGTCATCGTTGCTGTCGGTATCTGGGTCATCGGTGAGCCCGCGTTCGCGGCCAGCATTCTCTGTGGAACAGCGCTAGCAGTCGCGCTCCCGTTTGCTGTCGAATACCGTATTCACGACCCGGATGTATCGATCAGAAAATATGGATTGTATTATTTTGCGGACCATTTCGGATACCAGTATGGCGCCTATCGTGGGACGTTCGAATATCGTACTGCCGCACATCTCGATCCGCGGGGGCGATTCCGTCTCGTTGGGCCCGGCACCGGAATGCTCACTCGTTTCCGATCGGTCCGGAAAAAGAAGGGAAACCCGTTCCGCTCTGTGACTGTGAGTGGCGTCACGGCACGCTTTTACGTCCACTCGAGCGCGGAGAAGTGGTGGTTCGGGTCGACATCACTCCGCGGAGAACGGTTGGTACTCCGGGACCTGCTCGAGCGGATTGAATCCGACGACGTGTTCCTCGATATCGGCGCAAATATCGGCCTATACAGTTGTCTCGTCGGCTGTACCCTCGACGACGGCACCGTCATTCCTGTCGAGCCGCATCCGGGAAATGCAACGCGGCTAGCCGAAAATCTCGTGGTGAATGATATCGATACGGACGTCGTTCGGCGTGCCCTCGGTAGTACGGCCCGAAACGGGACACTCTCGGCGGCGGACGAGCCGCCGGGAACAGGGACTCCTACCCTCGTCGGCAACACACAGTCATCAAGTGGTGCGACAGTACACACTGGTAAGAACACTGTCGAGACGCCAGTCGTCACTGGAGATTCTTTGTTCTCGGCAGGCGAGATACCACGACCGTCGATCGTCAAGATCGACGTGGAAGGAGCTGAGGTTGATGTCCTCGAGGGCCTCTCGGTAACACTGTCGACACCGGCTTGTCGACTTGTCTACTGCGAGGTACATCCGGAAGCACTGAAAGAACGAAACTGCGAACCTGATGATGTCCGCGAAGAACTGCGTAAACGGGGCTATGATATCGAGACGGTACAGGATCTATCCGATGGTCGGAAAATTCTCAGAGCCGAGACGTAAACTGCCTCGGGGCTGACCCGAGACACTCTGTCTTGAGTTCTGTAGAAGATCGACAACAGTGTGTGGTGGCTTCTTTCCCGTCGAACGCGATCCGCAATCAAAACTATAGGAAATTTATGTAACGGTCAATAGTAATTTTTCCCATATAATTAAAAGGGATGGTTAATATCATTATTGTGGGGACAGATAGCACGGACCGCTTGAACACCTGTCTCCGGTGAATACCAATGCCAACATACGATTTCAGTGGAAAGGTCGCGTTCGTCACCGGTGGCGGACGAGGTCAGGGACGTTCACACGCACAGCACTACGCGAAACACGGCGCCGACGTCGTCGTTACTGATATTTGCGAAAACATTGGAACGAACCCCTACGAACTCAGTACGAGTGACGATCTCGCAGAGACGGCGAGCCTTGTCGAGGAGGAAGGTCAAGAGGTGCTGACGATCGAGATGGACGTCCGTGAGGAGACAGAGGTCAAGGCGGCCGTCGACGAAGCGCTCGACGAATTCGGTACGATCGATATTCTCGCAAACAACGCCGGGATCTTCAACGCATCGGAGGCAACTCAAATGGACGAGGTGATGTGGGATGAGATGATCGACACGAATCTCAAGGGCGTCTGGCTGTGCGCTAAGCACGTCGGTCAGCACTTCATCGACCGCGGCGACGGCGGCAAGATCGTCACTACCTCTTCGACTGCGGGCTTCGTTGGAACACCGGCTAACGGTCACTATGTCGCGACAAAGCACGGCGTACGCGGCCTGACGAAGACGCTGGCGCTTGAACTCGCCGAGTACGACGTCAACGTCAACGCCGTCGCACCAACTGGCATCGACACTCCGATGATCTCTGGGTACGTCGAGTCGTACGGCGAAGAGATGCTCAATCAGATCGCCGACTTGACCGGGCCCTTCAACGTGTTCGGTGACGGGGGGATGATCGAGGCGAAAGACATCAGTGAGGCCTACATGTGGCTCTCTAGCGACGCAGCTCGCTACGTTACCGGGATCACACTCCCGGTCGATGCCGGAATGCTCGCGAAGTGATCAACCAATTCAGCCACAGACAATGCCAGAGTATGACTTCAGCGGTCAGGTGGCGTTCGTCACCGGTGCCGCACACGGCCAGGGCCGATCGCACGCACAGCACTACGCGAAACACGGTGCCGACGTCGTCGTTACTGATATCAACGAAAACATGGAAACGGTTCCATACGATCTGGGCACCCAAGATGAATTGACCGAGACGGCGAACCTCGTCGAGGACGAGGGCCAGGAAGCACTGGCGATCGAGATGGACGTCCGTGACGAGGCCGAGGTTGAGGCCGCCGTCGACCAAGCCCTCGATGAGTTCGGTCAGATCGACATTCTCGCCAACAATGCCGGGATCGCTCACTTCTGTGAACTCGTCGAGATGGACGAGGCGATGTGGGATGAGATGCTTGACACGAACCTGAAGGGGGTGTGGCTCTGTGCAAAACACGTCGGGAAGCACTTTATCGACCGCGGCGACGGCGGCAAAATCGTCTCCACATCGTCCATCTATGGGAAGGTAGCAGGACCCGGTTCCGGTCATTATATCGCGGCGAAACATGGCGTGTTAGGGTTGACAAAGACGCTAGCGCTTGAGCTCGCCGAGTACGACGTCAACGTCAACGCCGTCTGCCCGACTGGCGTGGACACGCCGATGATCACCGGGGTAACGGAAGCGTACGGAGCGGAACCACTAGAGGCCGCAACGGACATGACCGGACCGTGGAACGTCTTCAGTGACGGGGGAATGATCGAGGCGAAAGACATCAGCGAGGCCTACATGTGGCTCTCTAGCGACGCCGCTCGCTACGTCACCGGGATCGCACTCCCCGTCGACGCTGGAATGCTTGCGAAGTGAGCCCGAGCGACTCCGAGCTATCAATTTTCCGTGCGGGTATTCGATGCTTGTCTATCGAGTGTTCGAATACCATCTGGCGATCAGTCGATTCCGTCTCATTAGAGCAGGCCGTTCTGACGGAGATATGTGACTACCTGATCAGCTGCCTCCTCGGGTGATGCGTCAATGCGCTTGCCGGCACTCGTGCTCTTCTCGGACCCACGACCAAGCATCCGGTAGATACGCTGCTCAACGGTTCCGGTTCTCGGCGGTCGGCCTCGGCCCCAACGCTCGTTTGGGGTCACATCTTCCACTGTCGCCGTGCCGACACTCATGGAGAATCGGGACTCGCCCGGAGCTACATCTGATAGTGCCACCGTCTCGATATCAGCCTGTTGACCGTCAATGACAGTTGAAAGCGCTGCGCGTTCGGGATCTGTGTACCCAGCGTCAATCCCTAATACTGCCGGGGTTTCGACGACGATTGCCTCCTGTCGGCCGATCGCCAACTTACGCTGAATTGTGAGCTCGTTTTGATCGGTCACGGCTTCGGTGTCAAGATTCGAAGTTCCGAGTCGGGTCATCCGTGTCGCGGTGGGCCAGTCCAATTGTTCTCCCACGAGCGTCGCGATCTCGGAACCAGTGAACGACGATGACTGGCCTACCACAACCACGTTTGGAGATCTACGAGCGGCGACGCGGGCCAGCACGGTCGCGTACTTGTCACCGGCCGCAGTCTCGATCGGATCGTACTCAACATGAAGTCCCGTGTCAGCCCCGCGTTCGAGTGCCGCACGCACGCAGTACCGGGCAGGGTCGCCACCAATGCCGACGGCCGTTACCTCATCGGCAACGTCGCGGGCGGCTGCAAGTGCGACCCTATCATCAATACTCAGTTGGTGGCGATACGGCTCCGCATTGCCGTCCTCGTCGACAATTCGATGAGGCTCTGGACGAGCGGCTACGATCGCCTTCATCGCGCAGTATACCCCCCATCGACCGGGATCGTCGTCCCTGTGATGAATGACGCATTCTCAGACGCCAAGAATGCGATCGAGCGGGCGATGTCTTGGGGATCGGCGATCCCCAGCGGTGTTTCTTCCATCATCTCCTCGATCGTGGCAGGTAGGTCCTCGTCACCCTCCTCTGACAGCGCCTGCTCTAGCATCGGCGTTTCCACGATGCCGGGACATATCGTGTTCGCCCGAATCTCCGGTGCGTACTCGATCGCTATAGAGCGGGTCAGTGAGACCAGTGCACCCTTCGTCGCGGTGTAAATGTCCATCCCCGGCTCCGCGATCAGCGCCGCAATGGAGGCGTTGTTGATCACGGCACCGGTACCGTCGCCGGTGTCAAGCATCGCAGCGATGGCATGCTTACAGGCGTACATCGGCCCCTTGAGATTCACACCTGTCAGGAACTCGTATGCTTCATCCTCAAACTCGGTGATCGGTCCATCAGCGTCCCGAGAAGCGACTGCAGCGTTGTTCACCAGCACGTCGACGCTTCCGAACGTCGCCTCGGCGTGTCCTACCATCCCTGCCACGGCATCCTCATCGCTTACATCAGTTTCAACGAACGAAGCGTCGCCATCTTCCTCGATAGTGATGGATTCGGCCAACTCTTCACCGTCCTCGACTGAGAGGTCCGCGACAACGACATCTGCTCCGCGCTCAGCGAGGGTCCGACACGCTGCCGCACCGATGCCGCTCGCGCCACCGGTCACAATCGCAGTCTGATCATTGAGGTACATGGTCAGCCGAAGTCGAACTCGACGCCCTTGCCGCCCTCCGCCTTCGACCACGAAACCGCTCCCTTGTCGGGGTCATTCTCACAGAACACCATACAGGCGCCACACT
The DNA here is from genome assembly GCA_046540195.1 of Salinarchaeum sp. GTDB lineage: Archaea > Halobacteriota > Halobacteria > Halobacteriales > Salinarchaeaceae > CAZFMU01. The sequence goes on along the minus strand of JBKHFN010000031.1, from coordinate 5,256 downwards.
CCACGCACGGCTCGTACGCGAAGTAGATCCCACCCTCCTGGTCCTCTTGATAGTCGAAACACTGCGCTGGACAGAGGTGTAGGCAGGGCTTGTCTTCGCAGGTGATACACTGCTCGTTGTCGACAGTGATGTGGGCGTCTTCGCTGACGTCCCAGTTCACCGTCTCTAAATCGTCTTGAACACTCATCGGTCTGTCTCTCCGTTAACCACGCTTCGTGTAATGTGTGAACTCATAACTATGTGTTTGTCTCTATTGGTATTGCTCTTTTGGGTCACAGCGATCTGAACCCCCGGTAACCGTCTTTTAACAGGTCGAGAATTCCCGCGTCGCTCCGACGGAATGCGCGATACGCCTGCCGCCACGTCAGTCCCGTGGCGTCGGTCTCCGCGGAATACATCGCCCGGAGCGTCTCAGTGGCGATACCCGGGTAGGCATCGTACATCCGCTCGTTCTTCAGGAACTTCGGCAGATGGCGGTGCTGTTTCATGTCCTGTAGAACGTACGAGTCCTCAAGCCGGCTGTCGTATCGTCGGCCGAACGTATCCCAGTTCCCATCAGCTGCGCACTCGACAGCGGCTTCAGCGGCGACGAGGCCGCTTTTGATGCCGTAATCGAGACCGCGGAACGTGTACCCCTTGTTGAGCACAAGTCCCGCAGCGTCGCCGACGAGTGCGACCCGCCGGTCGTGCCGATCGGGGAGGGTATCGTAGGAGTGCTCGGGTACCAGAATACCTTGATACTCCTCGACGGCGTCACCCTGGACGTACGGCCGGACGGTGTCCAGTTCCATGAATTCCTCCAGCAGCTCGTACAGCGGTGTCCCGCTGTCGCCGTATCCCTCGTTACCCAGCCAGCGGAGCGTCTCAAGGCCGCCGACTGCGCCGACGGAGATGTACCTTTCGAACGTGTAGAGGAAGTAGCCGATCGTGGGCGCGCCCTCAGGGAAGCCGGTATAAATGTACGCTGCGCCCTCATCGCTATCGAGGTTGAACCGTCGGTCAATCTCAGCGCGCCCGACATCGATTACTTTCTTCACCGACAGCGCCATGTCCTCGTTACGCATCGTGCGCTGGATTCCTGTCTTCCGACCGACCGTGGTGTTTACGCCATCGGCACCGATCACAGCGTCACAGGCGATGTCACCGTCCAGACGATCCGTGTGCACTACCACATGATCGTCTTCTTGTGTCACGTCCCGCACCGCCGTCTCCGAAACGAACGTCACTCCCTGCTCGACCGCGCAGTCGACGAACCACTGATCGAACTTCCCGAGCATCAGTGTGTAGTTAGGTTCCTCCCGGAGCGCAAGGTCGCGGTAGCCGATCGACACTTCGGCATCGCCGTGAAGGAGTTTGATGTTGTGTTCGACCACGTGACGCTCTAGCGGCGCCTCTTCGGGGAATTCCGGCATCAGATCGTCGAGAATACTGCCGTAGAGCACGCCGCCGGTGACGTTCTTCATTCCGGGCTGTTTGGCCCGCTCGACCAGCGCCACATCGAATCCATCTCCGGCGAGTTTGTACGCGGCCGCAACGCCGGCCCGTCCAGCGCCGACGACTACCACGTCAAAGGTGACGTCGGTCATTCAGTCACCTCCTCAGCCGTCGCTGATTCGTCGTCCACCCGTGCGCGGCGGACTGCGTCGGCCAGCGCAGGGCCGTATTCGTAGACGTCGCCAACGATACCGATGTCTGCGAAGTTGAAGATCCGTGCTTCGGGGTCGGTGTTGATCGGGATTAAGTGGTCCGCATTTACCGATCGCATATGATAGGAGTCGCCTGAGATCGCACACGGGACATACAGTTCCACGTCGATCTCCTTGCCTGTCACGCCGATCTGGCGGTCGTATGATACCCACCCCTCGTCCGATGGCGGACGAGAGGCCCCGACTGCGGCACCGAATGCGTCTGCGAGATCCTCGACCAGGTCGAATCCGTCCGCGCCGCCAAGCCCGAATCCACCGGCAGCGATACGCCGGGCCTTCGAGAGGTCGTCTTCCGGTACTTCGAACGTCTCGACGTGTCGGAGCCGGTCGTCATCGGTCACGTCCACCTTGATGGTCCGTTCCGTGGGCTCACCCTTAGGCGGCTGGTTGGGCGTCCCGAGCGCTTCGGTGTTAAGTGTCACTACGGGTGGTTCTCGCTCGAAGTAGAGTTCCGCGTACGCGCGGCCACCATACGCGGGTCGTCCTGCGAACAATTCGCCGTCTCGCACGCGGAGCAAGCAGTCAGTAACACATGCCCCTCGCCGTCTACGCGCCGTCGCTGCCGCGAGGTCGGCACCGTCGGCAGTGTCTGGCAATAGGACGGCGCGAGCGTCATCAGTGAGTTCAGCCAGTGCTTGGGAGCGCGCGCGGACGCCTGCTGCGCCCGAGACGAACGTGCCGTCCTCACGAGTCACGTGGAGTATCTCGTCAGGAGAACCTGCCGCGACGTCCTCCGGTGTGACGACACCGTTGAAGGCGACAGCGACAATATCCGGTGGTTCGCTCCCTGAGTTAGCGTCACCGAGCGCCTCAGCAAGTCGATGTGCTTCATCCAGTAGTGCGACATCTTCAGCGTCAGGAACTGTGACGATCTGACTCATAGTTGGTCCCTCACAGTCATGTTGACATCTCCCGGGCGAGCATCTCGCCGTCGTAAATGGCTTTATCGATCAGTCGCGGGGCAACGCAGTCTCCTATGCGGTGAACTGCATCGTCCGCGAATCCTTGTTCCACCAGTGCCTCTGCGAGGCCAGTCCGGGCCTCCCGTCGCTCAGCCACCACTAGCGAGTCAACGGAGACAGTGCTCGCGTCGTCGGAGTAGACGTTGAGTAGCTGTGCGGTGTTGTCCTCGAAGCCGATGATAGTGGCGTGCGTCTCAATGTCGACGTCGTGCTCATACAGCGTCTCAAGGAACGGCGGAACGTTCGTACCCTCCAGTTGATCGCCCGGGTGGTAGGAGGTCGTCACGAATGTCACGTCGTGCTCATCGGTGAGGTATTCCGCGACGCTGACTCCGGCCGCGTGTTTGTTGTTGTCGAAGACGAGCACCGAGTCGCCGACGTCCTCGCCTCGTAACACGTCCCACGAACGATGGACGTCCGGCCCCTGTAAGTCGGGTTGGCTCTCGCTGGCGCCGATAGCAACGACCACATCGTCCCATGCTTCGGGATCGACGTCATCGGGGACGACCTTGGTGTTCGTCTCAACTGCCACGTCACGGTTGCCGAGCTGGTTCTTGAGGTTCCGGACTGCATCGCCGAACTCTTGTCTAGAGTCGACCTGCGTCGCAATGTTGGGCTGACCTCCGAGTTGGGCTTCCTGCTCGCGGATGGTGACCCGATGACCGAGATCGGCGGCCGTCACCGCAAAGGAGAGGCCCGCCGGTCCGCCACCAACGACCAGCACGTCCCGTGGCGTCGATGCCAGTTGACGGTCTTCAATGTGAGAAATCTTTGTCTCCCGGCCGGAGCGCGGCGTCTGAATACAGCCGACGTGACCATTCGTGTGGATCCCACCCAAACAGTTCTGATTACAGGCGATACAGTGAGTGACCTCCTCGTCGTCGCCTCTGCGGACCTTCCGAACCGTGTCGGCGTCGGCGATGAGTTGGCGACACATTCCGACGAAGTCTGCCCGACCCTCCTCCAGTATGTCGTTAGCCTTAGTGAGGTCGTTGATCCGGCCCGCAGCAATTACCGGAATATCGACGAGTTCACGGGCCGCACCGTAGTACTCGGAGGTGTATCCGAGCGGCGCATGCATCGGCGCGTCGGTGATGTACAGCTTCGAGATGGTGGCGATGTCGGAGTCGATAAAGTCAAGACTCGGATGGAGTCGTCGGATCACCTCGACTGCGTAGTCGTAGTCGTAGCCACCCTCCTCCATCTCGTCAAGCGTGAGGCGGATACCAACCGGGAACTCTTCGCCGACACGATCCCGGATCGCCTCTACTACCTCATTGACGAGGCGGACACGGTTGTCGATCGAGCCGCCGTAGTCATCGTCACGGTTGTTGTATTTCGGTGAGAGGAACTGTCGAAGGATCCCGTCGTGTCCCGCCTTGAGTTCGAGACCGTCGAGGTTGCCCTGCTTGACGTGTTCGGCGGTCTTGGCGAAACCGAGTTTGACCTCCTCGATGTCCTCGCGCTCCATGCGCTTTGGCATTTCATAGCCGAACTCTGACGGGACTGCCGACGGTGCCCACGTTTCCCGCATCGCGTGCTCGCCGGAGTCCTCTCCTCCGGTGTGCTGGAGCTGGGCGAACACCTTTGTCCCATGCTCGTGGACTGCGTCCGCGATCATTTTCAATCGGGGAATCACATCCGGGTCGTATCCCGAGGCGTACATCGGGTTCGACGCACTCGGATGGACGAGCATACTCGACGGTCCGAAGATGAGACCCACGCCGCCACGGGCCCTAGCCGCGTAGTACGCAGCGTCACGCTCGGTTGGCAGACCGTCCTCTGCGAACCCCGTCTCGTGGGCGAGAAACACCGTTCGATTTGGTATAGTCACCGATCCGATCCGTCTCGGTGTGAAGAGCATGTCCGGCATAGCTTGAGTGTGGTTCTCTACCAACTCTTGTTTGGATAAGGATAAAGGTGTATCGCCGATGACAGTGCCCGGTAGTTGTTTATAACGTTACAGCCCATTGTGGTATGCTGTCATGGATATAGTGTATCCGTTCGCCGGGATTGTGGATCAGGCGGCGATGAAGCGTGCGTTGCTAGTCAATGCCGTCAACCCCGACGTAAACGGTGTGTTGCTTCGTGGTGAACGCGGGACGGCCAAATCGACCGCCGTCCGCGCGCTGGCGGAGGTGTTACCGGAGATCGAAGCCGTTGCGGATTGTCCGTACGGCTGTCAACCTGCCGACCCCGATCGGATGTGTCCGGACTGCCGCGAGCGCCATGAAACTGGGAATGATCTTCCGGTCGAGCAACGACGGATGCGTATGGTCGATCTGCCGCTGAACGCCTCTGAAGACCGTGTCGTCGGTAGTATCGATCTCCAACAGGCCGTCCAGTCGGGTAAAGCGGCGTTTGAACCGGGGATCCTCGCGGAAGCCAACCGCAATGTGCTCTACGTCGATGAAGTCAACCTGCTCGACGATCATCTCGTCGACGTGCTGCTCGACGCGGCGGCGATGGGTGAGAACATCGTCGAACGCGAGGGCGTCTCCTTCCGCCACCCCGCGGAATTCGTGCTCGTTGGCACCATGAACCCCGAGGAAGGCGGGCTCAGACCCCAGTTACTCGGGGTTCATGGT
>JBKHFN010000030.1:0-10906 GCA_046540195.1 Salinarchaeum sp. | reverse complement strand
CCGCCTCTGTCGCGATCGTTAGCCTGGTGTTTGCGTGGGGACTCTCTGGGCGGTCGTACTTCGGTCGGGGCGCGTGTCCGGTCGCGATCAAGCGTGCCGCCGGGCTTCCGGATCGACGTCTTCTCCATGAGCTGTTCACCGTGTCAGCGCCACTGGTCGCCCGCCGAAGTGCCGAGTCAATCGTCGCATTCCCCCTGCTGGCGATCGCCACCAGCTTCGGATCGGTCGTTGTCGCCGCCTACGAGGTCGGCCGACGAGTTCGCGCGCTCGTCGACAGCTTTTCCTGGGGCTTTTCGATCGCCGCGAGCACCTTCGTCGGGCAGCGTTTGGGAGCTGGAGACGAGGCTGACGCCGAGGCCTACGGCTGGGCGATCATCCGGCTCTCGGCGACCGTCTACGTGATCGTCGCCGCCGGCGTCGCGTTGCTCTCGCGGCCGATTGCGAGCCTGTTTGTCGATACCCCCGACGCGATTGCCCAGACATCGGTCTTCGTCGTTGCCGCCGCGGCGAGCGTTATCTTTCTCGGCCTTGATGGCTCGGCCACCGGGACGCTCCGTGGGGCCGGCGACACGCGCTTTCCCTTCGTCAGCTCGCTGGTTGGCCGGTATGGCTTTGGGTTGACCGTCGCTGCCGCAGGAATGATGACCGCCTTTGGGGCACAGGCACTGCTCGTTGCGATGGTCCTTGAGACGATGGTGCCCGCGGCACTGAATCTCTCGCGGGTCCGATCGAACCGATGGAAGCGGATCAGCCGCGGCTATCGCGAAAGTCTCGGTGACTGAGCGACCGTTTATACTGTCGCTCCGGTAATCCCCGTGTGTGGATATCCTCGTCTTTGGCGCTGGCGCGCTTGGCAGCCTGCTTGGCGGGCGTCTAGCCAGCGCACACAACGTCACCCTGGTGGGCCGCAATCCACACATGCAGGCGATCACCGAAGACGGTCTCAACATCGTCGGTGACCAGCCGCTGCGTGTCACGCCAACGGCGACGACCGACGGCGAGGATCATCAGGCCGATCTCGCTATCGTCGCCGTCAAGGCCTTTGACACGGAGATGGCGGCGACCCAGCTCGCTACTGGCGCAGTCGATATCGTCTGGTCGGTTCAAAATGGCCTCGGTAACGAGCGCACGCTCGCCGAGGTACTGCCTGCGGCGACGGTCCTCGGCGGAACGTGTACCTACGGCGCGACCCGGGGAGCACCAGGGACGGTCCGGGCGGCCGGCAACGGTCACCTCGTCGTCGGCCAGCCCGATGGCGGCATGCATCCGGCGGTCGACCGGGTTGTTACCGCCTGTGAGACCGCGGGACTGTCCGTGACGGGGACTGACGCGTTCCCGCGCCACCGCTGGGAGAAGCTCGCCGTCAACGTCGGGATCAATCCCCTCACGGCCATCTGTGATGTTCCCAACGGGGTGATTGGCGAGCCCCCTCTCCGGACGGTCACTGCTCGTGCCGCCCGTGAAACGGCCCGGGTGGCCAAGGCCTGTGGCGTCCCGCTCACGACTGCGGAGGCGGAGAGCGCACTGTTCGAGACCGTCGAGACGACCGCCGACAATGTCTCCTCAATGTGCCAGGATCGCCGGGCGGGGCGGCGTCTTGAGCGCGAGGCGATCACCGGAGCGGTCTGTCGTCGCGCCGCCGCCAACGATGTGGCCGTGCCGACGGTACAGACGCTTGACGCCCTGCTTCAGGTGCTGACCGACCGTCGCTACTCGGAGTAACCCTCCTGGACGAAGCGACTGCTCTCGTAAATGTTGAGCAGCTCCTCAACGAACTCCTCGCGAGTCTGACCCTCCTCGCGGTGGCCGTCGATCCGGTCAATCAGGTCGTCGGCGAACTCGATAGTCTCGGACATACATGTTTAATTGTCGATGCATCCGCATAGGTGTTACCCCGATTGGCGGCAGGGTTCGAAACGCCCAAACCGCCGATTCCAGTAGGATGATCAGATGTTCGGACGTGTCCGCCGGCTGGCCCGCATCGTCTTCGGCGACCGCGTCCTCGCCGACGCCGACCCCGAGGATCTCTTTGACATCAGCACCGGCTACCTCACACTAGGGGCCAATGGCTACGATACCACCGGTCACGCCGGGCTGTGCTTCGGGACGGTCGATGCGGCGGCCTTTCGCGAGGTCGAGGCCGATCTGGTCGACTTTCTGGATGTCGCCTCGGCAGAGGCCGTTCACCGCGATCGGCTCTACGAGGATGACTTCGGCTACACCTGGGTGCTCGCCACGGACGACGACTTTGAGGCGCTGGTCACCGCTGTCTATGGGCTGACCGACACGCTAATTGAGGCCGGCTTCGGGCAGTACCTCCTCTCGGCGGCCTTTGCCTTCGAATCTAACCGGCGGGTCTACCTCGTGTATAATTTCAAGCGGGGACAATGGTATCCATTTGTCCCGCAGGGCGAGGGGGCCCGGGACACCGACCACGAGAGTGCCATCGCGGAACTCCTTGAGGGTGAGCTTGACTTTGAGGCCGATCGCGACCGCCAATACGGGTTCTGGGACATTCCGCTGTGACGAAATCCTTTTGACCGCCTCTGGCGTTATTTCGGTTGGGAACGGCACGACCGCAACTCTGACGCGCCCGAAATGGGCTTGGGATTGCGGTAGTGCACCGCGGTGTGACTCTCACACCGCTCACGAGTGACGGTTGTGCGGTTCCTATCCTCAACTATGGCACGAATGCATGCACGCCGCCGTGGCTCGTCCAGTTCGGACGCGCCGGCGGCAGACGACCCACCGGAGTGGAGCGACGTCGACCCAGAGCGCATCGAAGACCGCGTTGTTGAACTCGCTGACCAAGGCCACTCGCCAAGCGAGATCGGCCTGAAGCTGCGCGACGAGGGAGTCACCGGGACGCCCATCCCCGATGTCAAGGCAGCAACGGGCAAGAAGGTTACCGAGATTCTTGAGGAGAACGACGCTACCCCGGACCTGCCGGAGGACCTGCGGAATCTCCTGGAGCAGGCTGTTCGCCTGCGCGAGCATGTCAACGAGCACCCACAGGACCACCGCAACCGCCGGGCGCTGCAGAATACCGAATCAAAGGTCCGTCGTCTCGTCGATTACTATCGCGGTGACGAACTCGACGAGGACTTCACCTACAGCTACGACACCGCAACACAGCTTCTCGAGTAAGTCGCGATGGCCACAGCCGGGCGAGCCACAGGCGCAACACCAGCCCCAACGGAGGCAGCGACAGCCCTCCGCGAGGCCACGTTCGTGCGTATTCTCACCCGTCGCGACGGCGACGCGATCGCCGCCGCCGGAGTGCTCGCCCGGATGCTCAGCGCTGCTGGAACTCCGTTTCAGGTTGCCCCAACGGCCTCGCGGGCCCAGCGTGCCCGACGGGTCAATGAGGGCGACCCGGACGCGACGACCGTCGCGATAGGCCCGGTTGACCGGGCCGACGTTACCATTGCCGGACCGACGGCAACACGCGCAGCCGTCGAAATCGTCCGGGCAGCCGGTGGGGATCCCCCCTCGGCACTCGCGCTCGCCGGACTCACCGCATCTGGGGTCTCTTTAGATGACGACAGCATTCAGGAAACTGCGGAGGGACTCACTCGGCGGCCAGGCGTCGGCCTGCCGGTGGCCGAACTCACCACTGGTCTCGCGTTCACGCTCTGGCTGCACGCGGAGTTCTCCGGCGACCCGGAGGCTGTTGCGGCACATCTTGAACCCCTCAATGTAACTGATGATCCGACGCGCCTCGATTCTGACGCCCATCGTCGGGTGGCGTCGCTCGTGGCCGTCCTCGGGACAAACACTCCAACACCACAACGGGCGGCCGAGACCATCGATACGCTCGTCTACCCGACCGTCCACGCCGGTCCGTTTCCGACAGTCGAGGGATACGCGGAAGTGCTTGACGCAGTCGCCCGCGAGCACCCCGGAACGGCCGTCGCCATCGCCCTTGGTGGCGATGCCATCGACAGTGCCCGGACGAGTTGGCGACAGCACGCCGAGGCGGTACACGCCGCTATCGAGGCCGCCGAGACCGAACGCTACGGTGGTCTGTATGCCGCGTTCGTCGCGGACCACCGGGCGCTTACCGTTGCCCGAGTGCTCCACCGGAGTGTCTCGCCTGAGCCCGTCACGCTCGTGCTTGGCGAGCAGCGGGCCGCCCTTGTTGGCGATCCAGAGGCCGATCTCCGGGCGGCAACGACGGCCATCGCTGAGACCGTCTCCGGCAGTAGCGACGGTACCCAGCACTACGGCGTGATCGATCACGACGGCACCGTCGCGGACCGAACCCTTGTCGCGACCGCCCGGGAGGAACTATGAGCGACACACGCGCAACAATCACCTCGACCGTGGCCGATCCCGAGACGATCGCCGCTGCGATCGCCCCGGACAACACCGATGATGTCGAGACAGCCGTTACTGACAGCCAGGTGGTGACGACGGTGTGCCGCGACCGGACAGCCAGCCTTGAGGCGACGGTTGATGACTACGTGTTGAATCTCGCCGTCGCAACCGATGTTGCCCGTATCGCCCGCCAAGAGACCGATCGAACCGCTAGCGAACCGACACCGTCATCTGACACGACAGCAACCACAGACCAATGAGCGAACGATCCGTTTCACGACAACGACAGGACAAGCGGTGGTACACCGTGTATGCCCCCGAGGGATTCGACCGTGCCGAAATCGGCGAGACCCTCGCGGAGGAACCAGAACAGCTCATCGACCGACGCGTCGAGACCACCCTCGGTGAACTCACCGAGGAGGCCGGCGAGAACAACACCAAACTGACCTTCCGCATCACCGATGTTGGCAGCGACAGCGCCTACACCCAGTTCGTCAAGCACGAACTCACGCGGGACTATCTGCGCTCGCTGGTTCGCCGCGGAGCCTCGAAGGTCGAGGCCTATGTGACCGAACTGACGGCCGATGACTACCGCGTACAGGTTCAGCCCGTCGCGTTCACAACGAAGAAGGCCGACAGCAGTCAGGAGCAGGCCATCCGTCGCATCATGATCGACCGCGTGCGAGAGACTATCCGGGAGCACTCCTATACGGACCTGACAGACTCGGTCGTCAACGGTCGACTCTCGAGTGCCATCTACAGCGATGCCAAGACCGTCTACCCGCTCCGCCGCGTCGAGATGCAGAAGCTAACCCTTGAGGCACCACCGTCGGAGGTTGCCGCCGAGCAGGAGGCATCCGCCGACGTCGACGAGGACATCGAACTGTAGGCCGTCCCTCGGCGTGCTTTCTGTCGGCCTGCCGGAAGAGGAGCGTTTAACGGAGTTTGTCACTAGCTATGGATGTGAGTCGTGTGTGTGAGGAGGCTCCCGTGACGTCGATTGTGACTGCGGAGACGACCGTTGATGCGGTGTCGCTCACCGGGGTGTTCGATGACCTTGCTGCCCCACGGATCGCCTGGTTCGGGGCCGATCGGACCTACGTCGCTGGCGGCGCCGTCACCACAGTACAGGCAGATGGTCCAAAGCAGTTGACACAGGTGCGTCAGCAGGCCAACGCAGTCTTCAGTGAGGGCGACTCGTCGCAACTAGAGTCCATCCCGCTGCTTGGCGGGATTCGATTCGGCCCGAGCGACGCGACAACCCCGGACTGGCAGGGCTTCCCGTCGGCCTGGTTCATCCTCCCAGAGGTGCTTGCTGTCGAGGGTGATGAGGACACCCAACTTGTTGCCGTCGGCGCAGAGCAAGCGAGCGCTCAACGACGTCTTGAGCAGTTCAAACAAACCGCGATGACCGCCGTAGAGCCAGCGTCCGATCCGCCAGGCGTCAAGACGACCGCCCGTCGTGGGTCCCGGTCGGACTGGTGCCAGACGGTGGCCGATGTGACCGATCGACTCGACGCAGGCGCCCTTGAGAAGGTCGTCCTGGCACAGACCCTCGAAGCGACCCTTGAGGCGCCGCTTGACCTGGGTGGTGCACTAGCACAGCTGTCGACTGCCTACCCCCGGTGTTACCGCTTCGCGATGCAACCATCGCCCGATGCCGGGATCTTCATCGGCGCCTCGCCGGAGCAACTGGTTGCCACCGATGGCGCAACGATCCGGACGGAGGCGCTCGCCGGGTCGGCCAGCCGCAACGCCGAGGCTGACCTCGATACGGATCTGCAGGCCGACCCGAAGACAGACCGCGAGCACGGCTACGTCCTTGAGACAATCCGGGATCGGCTCCGACCCCACACCGCGTCGATCGAGATCGCTGGGACCGGCCTCCGACAGCTCAAGACGCTTGAGCACCGTCGGACACCAATCACCGCTACGCCCGCCGGTGATGTGCACGTGCTCTCTTTAGTGGAGGCATTACACCCAACACCGGCGGTCGGCGGCCACCCGACAGATCGGGCCCGAACGCTCATTGAGCGGATTGAGGACTTCGATCGGGGGTGGTACGCCGGACCGGTCGGCTGGTTCGATGCCGCCGGGCGAGGACACTTTGCGGTCGGGATTCGATCGATGCTAATACGAGATCAGCAAGCCCACCTGTTCGCTGGCGCTGGGATTGTTGCCGAGAGCGACCCCAAGACCGAATACGATGAGATTGGGCTCAAGTACCGACCCATGCTTGATGTTCTCCAATGACCGCGCCAAATCGCAGTACGCTCTGGGGTGAGGTGATCGCATCGGAACTCGCCGCCACGGGTGTCGATACGGCGGTGATTGTCCCGGGGAGTCGATCGACGCCGCTGACGGTTGCACTTGCCGAGCACGACGGCATCGAGACCTACACCCACCTCGACGAGCGCTCGGCAGCATATTTCGCGCTGGGGCGGGCTCGGACGACAGGAACGCCCACGCCGCTGGTGTGCACCTCCGGGACCGCCGCCGCGAACTTCCATCCCGCAGTCATCGAAGCGTTTCACTCGCGGGTACCGCTGGTGGTGTTGACAGCGGATCGACCGCCTGAACTCATCGATAGCGGGGCCAACCAGACCATCGATCAGCAGGACCTCTACGGCGATGCCGTCCGATGGTTCCGACAGCTTCCCGAACCGGCGGCCGAGGCACGCACGCTTCGGTCGCTTCGGGTGACGATCGATCGCGCCGTTGCAACCGCTGGTGGCCACCCGTCCGGACCGGTTCATCTCAACGTGCCGGCGCACAAGCCACTCGAACCGACGCCCGTCGAGGGAGCCGTACCCGACACCCTGGCGGAGCAGGCCCCCCTCGCTGTGACCGGTCGCGAGGGGCCGTTCGTTACGACCACCACCGGCACGCCGACCATCGACGCAGACCGCCTCGAACGCCTCGTCGAAACAATCGAAGCGGCCAAGCGCGGGCTCATCGTCACCGGTCCGGCGAATCAGCCGACGCCGGATCGTGACGCGTTGGCGGCGCTCAGTGACGCCAGTGGTTTTCCCGTCTTGGCGGATCCCCTTTCGGGACACCGATTCGGGCACGAGACGGCCCCGATCTGTGGTGGCTACGATGCGTACCTTGCATGCGACGGGTGGCCGTCACTCGATGTCGTCCTGCGGTTCGGCGCCTCACCAACCTCAAAGCCACTCCGGAAGTTCCTTCGCGACCGGGCAGACAGGCAGGTAATCATTGACGATGGCGGTGAGTGGTCCGAAGCGGAGTTCACGGCGAGTGACCTCGTCGTCGCCGATCCGACCCGTCTTGCAACCCGCCTCGCCGACGCCCTTGACCCCGACGCGGCGACCGACGCGTGGCGCAATCGGGTTATGGCGGTTGAGGCAGCCTACTGGGAGACCGTCGGGATGGATGATACATCGCTGTTCGAGGGAGCGATTGCTGCGACGGTGGCTGAGACCGTGCCGGCCGACGGGACATTGATGGTTTCAAACAGCATGCCAGTGCGTGATCTTGACCGGTTCGCCCGTCCGCGGACAGCACCGGTGTCGGTCTTTGGCAACCGAGGGGCGAGCGGGATCGACGGCATCACCAGCACGGCCTTTGGCCTCGACAGCGCTACCGATGGCCCGACGGTGTTGCTCACCGGCGATCTGGCGTTCTATCACGACATGAACGGCCTCCTCGCGAACGACCGGTTTGGACTGGACCTGACGATCGTTCTCGTCAACAACGACGGCGGTGGCATCTTCCACATGCTGCCGATTGAGGCGTTTGACCCGCCGTTCACCGAGCAGTTCAAGACACCACACGGACTGGACTTCGCGCCGACCGGTGACCTCTATGGGCTGGCCTTCGAGCGGGTGCAATCCCTTGTAGCACTCCAGACGACCCTCGCCGCAGCGATCGACACCACGGGCACCCATGTCATTGAGGTACCGGTCGATGGCGAGGCCAGCCACCGGATCCGCGACCGGCTTGCGGCGACCGTCCGTGAGACGATCACAGTATGAACGCCCGCAGGCTTATGCCACCAGCTTCCTGAGAGCAAGTGATGCTCGACACCGGAGACACTGCACCGACCTTCACCGCGACACTCGGCGCAAGCGACCCCGAACCGTTTGATCTTGAAGCCCACCTTGGCGATGGGCCCGTTATCCTTGCCTTCTTCCCGGGTGCTTTCACTCCGCCGTGTACCAACGAGATGGTCGCCTTACAACAGCGGCTTGACGCATTCGAGGACGCCGGAGTGACGGTTCTTGGGGTGAGCGCTGACTCGCCGTTCTCCCAGGCTGCCTTTGCTGACGAGCAGGACATCACGTTCGACCTCGTCAGCGACATGAGCGGTGAGGCGATCCGCGCGTACGACCTTGAGATTGACATCGCCGACCTCGGACTCCACAGCATCGCCAACCGTGCCGTGTTCGTCCTTGACGAGGCGGGAACCATCGTCTACCGGTGGGTGGCTGACGATCCGACAAACGAACCGCCATACGAGGAGCTGCTTGCGGCCGTCGAGACAACACACTAGCGGCGGCGGGCACCGCGAGAAAGGGTCTTTTGCGGCTGCCGCTAGGAGGCAAGGTATGGTCTCGGAGCTATTTGATCCCGAGCAGTGGGAGCCCGTCTCGGCGTTCGACTTTACCGACCTCACCTACCATCGCGCGACGGATGTCGGCGCGGCACGCATCGCGTTCGATCGGCCGGCCGTGCGCAACGCCTTCCGCCCGGAGACGGTTGACGAACTTACCCGAGCGTTCGATCACGTCAAACGCCAGACCGATATCGGCGTCGTGTTGCTCACAGGAAATGGCCCCTCACCGGAGGATGGTGGGTGGGCGTTTTCCGCCGGCGGCGACCAGTCCGTTCGGGGAGCCGATGGCTACCAGTACGACGATGGTGGACAAAGCGGCCGGATGCACATCCTCGAGGTCCAACGACAGATCCGGCATCTCCCCAAGCCGGTGATCGCCGTTGTTCCAGGCTGGGCGGTCGGGGGTGGACACTCGTTGCACGTGGTGTGTGATCTGACCATTGCGAGCGACGAGCACGCGAAGTTTCTTCAGACTGACCCGGATGTTGCCTCCTTTGATGGTGGCTACGGCTCAGCGTATCTCGCCCGCCAGGTCGGCCAGAAGAAGGCCCGCGAGGTATTCTTTCTTGGGAAGACCTACGATGCCGCCGAAGCCGAGGAGATGGGGATGGTCAACGCCGTTGTGCCCCACGAAGAACTCGAAGCACGGGCGCTTGCGTGGGCCGATCGCATCACGAACAAGTCGCCGACGGCGATCCGGATGCTCAAGTACGCGTTTAATCTCCCCGAAGACGGGATGGTCGGCCAACAGGTCTTCGCCGGCGAGGCCACCCGGCTGGCGTACATGACCGAGGAGGCCGAGGAGGGCCGCGACGCGTTTTTGGAGGGTCGCGATCCGGACTTCGAGGAGTTCCCGTGGCGATACTGATCGGTGGGTGAGTGTCGTGGAGATCGTTCCTTACGACCTTACGTTGGATCCACCATTGCGAACCGCCGACGGCACGATCAACGCCCGCTCGGGGTATCTCGTGTATCTCGACGGCGGCGTTGGTGACGCCGCACCGCTGCCGGGGTGGACAGAGTCCGATCGGGCTTGCCGGCGGGCTCTTGAGACGACCGCGAACAGGCTCGCAGCCGACGGGCCGGCGGCTGCTCTAGACGAACTGGATTCACAGGCGACACCGGCGGCCCGCCACGGGCTGGCACTTGCAATCGCCGATCGACGGGCCCAGGTGGCTGTAAAGCCGCTGTACCGCGCGCTTGGTGGTAGCCACCGTGAAACGGTTCCGGTCAACGCGACGATCGGGATCTGCGATACCGACACGACCATCAAGCGCGCTCGGAGTGCCGTTGCTGCTGGGGTGCAGACGGTCAAACTCAAGCTCAACGGTGAGGCGATTGACGACGAGATCGACCGGATCCGGGCGGTTCGGACGGCGCTTGATCCACCGGTGCGCCTCCGTGGCGATGCAAACGGCGCGTGGTCGTTCACACAGGCCGAGCGGGTCTACGCCGCACTCGAACCGGCGACGCTTGAGTATATCGAACAGCCGCTGCCGGCGGCCGATCTGTCGGGTCACGCCCGTCTTCGTGGCCCGGATCGCGTTGGGGTCGCTCTCGATGAGTCCTGTCGTGACCACGCGCTGTCGACCATCCTTGCGGCCGACACCGCCGACGTGGTTATTCTTAAGCCGATGGCAGTCGGCGGGCCGATGCGAGCTCGAGCCCTCGCCACACGAGCCCACGCCGCCGGATGTACGCCAGTAATCACGACAACGATCGATGGCGTCGTCGCTCGAACTGGTGCCGTGCATGTCGCTGCTAGTCTCCCGGAGTCGACGGCTCATGGGCTCGCAACAGCCGACCGTCTCGTCACCGACCAGGGTCCTGACCCCGCTCCCGTTACCGACGGAGCGATTGCCGTGCCCCAGCAACCAGGACACGGCGTCACTCAGATCGATGACCGATACACCCCACCCTGATCCGCTCGCGCAGCGGGCGGAGGCAACGCCGGATCGTACCGCGCTTGTCGACACCGACACCGACCGGTCGGTCACCTA
Organism: Salinarchaeum sp.; assembly: GCA_046540195.1. Taxonomy (GTDB): domain Archaea; phylum Halobacteriota; class Halobacteria; order Halobacteriales; family Salinarchaeaceae; genus CAZFMU01. Next base: position 7 of record JBKHFN010000030.1, on the reverse strand, counting down.
CGCGGCG
>JBKHFN010000029.1:0-10911 GCA_046540195.1 Salinarchaeum sp. | reverse complement strand
TGGTTTGTGAACCGCCTCGGGGTCAAGCCCCGAGGCACTCGACCTGCTCCGCCTGTAGATCGGTCGGCACCGCAATCGCCTCTCCCGGCAGATCCTCGGCGAGTGTCTCAATATAGTCTGCTGACCGGGCGAAGAGGGCGACACGACAGCCCTCGGTGGCGAACCGTCGTGCGAGCGATTCTCCTAAGCCGGGACCAACCCCAGCGATTACCGCTGTCCTAGTCATATTGACGGTCCCACTTGGAACGGCAAAGTCGTGGTGGTGTTACTGAAGTACAAGGAGAACGCCTCGCGCTTCAGCGCGGGGAGGATGTCAAACTGGCTCAAACACGAGGATGCGTTCGTCGGTCGTCTCCGTCCGATCAACAGCTAATGAGACTGTCATTCCGTGGTTGACCGCACCTGGATCACGGCCGCGGACCTGTCCAGTGACCCGTATTGGCCCGAAGGCGGCAATGGCAACGACATACGGTGTGTCGTCTGCAAAACTCGGTGTCCCGACGTGGGTCGTGGTGGTCGTTTCGATTGTGCCTGTCTCGGGGAGCGGCTGCGGCTCAAGGTCATCGCCTCCGGTCTCCGGATTCACCGCCCGTGGGGGCAGCCATCCGTTTCCGTCGGGCCCTTCAAGATAGTATGGCTCTCCCGTCTCAACCGCATCGAGGAAGTCATCGTATCCGTCGTGGACAGCAGTCTCGGTCATGTTACCACCTCCAGTACGTGGACAACGGCGCTGGCGACGGTCCCACCAGCGTTGTGCGTCACACCGGTTGTCGCATCAGGAATCGCGTCGCTGTTGACGTGGTCCCCGCGCAGCAGTTTCGTGAGTTCGGAAATCTGTGCGCCACCCGTTGCCCCGACCGGGTGGCCCTTCGCCTTGAGCCCACCAGAGAGGTTCGTGGGCAGCCGACCGGATCGGTGGGTCTCACCCTCGCGGGCGGCGCTCAACGCCTCCCCGGGTTCATACAGCCCGAGGGCCTCGAGTGCGAGGGCCTCCGCGATGGTGAAGCAGTCATGCACCTCTGCAACGTCAATCGTGTCAGGGCTGATTCCGGCGTCGTCATAAGCGGTCTCTGCGGCCCGGCGCGCTGCCGGGGTCTCGGTCAACGAGGTGCGTTCGGCCAGCGAGAGATGGTCACTCCCTTGGCCCGTCCCGGTAATCGCGACCGTCGGAGCAAGCCCGCGATCCTCAACGAAGGATTCGCTGACGAGCAACGCAGCACTGCCACCGTCGCTGATCGGTGAGCAGTCATACAGCCCGAACGGTTCGGACACCGTTGGGGCCTCAAGCACATCCGTCACATCGATGCCCTGCTGGAACTGCGCGAGGTCGTTCGGGAGCGCATGTTCGTGGTTTTTCACGGCGATGTGCGCGAGATCCTCTCGATCGCCGCCGTAGGCGTCGAAGTACGCGTTGGCCATCAGCGCGTAGGCGCCAGGGAAAGTTAATCCGGCATTGACCTCCCACAGCGCGTCGGCAGCGCCAGCCAACCCAGCCGTCGCATCGGGTGTCGAAAGGTGGGTCATCCGCTCGGTACCACCAACGAGAACGGCGTCCGCTCCGTGTCTGATCCGGTTGACCCCATGGCGGACGGCGACGCCACTTGACGCACAGGCACTCTCGACGCGTGTCGCTGGCGCGGTTACACCAGCGGCCTTCGCGAGCATTGGGCCCATGTGACCCTGGTTCTCGCCGAGCTCTCCCATGAAGTTCCCGACGAAGACCTCTTCAACCACACTCGGTGAGAGGTCAGCGTCGGCAAACGCCTCCCGGGCAGCCCGCCCGAACAACTCCCGTGAGGTTACCGTCTGGTGGCGGTCGAAAGGCGTCATGCCGACGCCGGCGATATAGACCGGCTCCGTCACCGGTGATCACCCCGTCCGATCCCTTCTAGCGGCGTTTGCCGCCCTGTCGTGATTGTGACCGTATTCATCATGATCATTCACTGTAGTCTGTGTACATGAATGCTTTCGTACTCAGAGGTCAATCCCCCCGTTGACATCAATCACCTCGCCAGTAATGTACCCGGATTCCTCGCCGGCGAGAAACCGAATGAGCGGCACGATATCCTCGACCCGTGCGAAGCGCTTTAACGGAATCTCCTGGCGGACCTGTTCTTGGAGCTCCTCGTTGACGTCCTCAAGCATATCGGTCTTGGTAAACCCGGGGGCAACACAGTTGGCCGTTGAGCCACTTGGAGCCAGCTCCAAGGCAAGCGTCTTCGTGAAGCCAAACATCCCGCTTTTCGCGGCGGCGTAGTTGGCCTGACCGAAGTTACCCTGTTTGCCAACGATACTCGAGATGTTGATCAGACGGCCGTTCTCGGCAGCCTGGATGTCCTCAAAGAACGCCCGCGTGCTGTTGAACATGCCGTTGAGGTGGACGTCGATCACCGCGTGCCACTCGGCGGGCTCCATCTCCCGAAAGGTGGTGTCCTTGGTGATTCCGGCGTTGTTGATGAGGACATCGATCTGACCGAAGGTTTCGTTGGTCCGATCATACATCCGTTCGGTTGCTTCGGGGTCGGTGACATCTGCCTGCACCATCAGTGCCCCCCCTGGCGTGGTTGTCTCAATCTGCTCAACGAGTCCCGCCGCCTTGCCCTCCGAGGAGTGGTAGTTAATCACCACGTTGTAGCCGTCCTCGGCCAGCTCAAGGGCGATCTCGCGTCCGATACCCCGTGATGCGCCGGTGATGACGCAGGTCCGATCCTGTTCTATCATGACTGATTATTGGTGATTGGGGTCAGGTTAGGATGAACTCGCATAAGTCTGTCCCACGGTATCAATAATCAATACTATGGTTGCCGACACATATCTCCGTCATCGGCACTCGCGGGTGGGGTAGTCCCTGCCAGTGGGCAACCGTCACTGGCTTTGGTCAATCCAGTCCTCAGCCTTAGCGAGCGAGACGCTCGCCGTATTCGCGACATCCATCGGCTCCGCCTCGGCGAGGTCAGCGCATGAAGTGATTCCGGCGTCTCGCAGTCGGGCAGCGTATGTCTCGCCGATGCCCTCGATGGCCGTCAGATCGTCGTCGTGATCTACGGAGGCATCCGGTTGTGATCGTTCGCGGAACCACGCCGCGACGTTCGGCCAGAGTTCCTCGTGTGACGAACGTGAGACGGACAGTCCGATATGGCCGGTTGAGGCCTCCATCATGGTCGTATCCTCACTACCAACTACATCATTGAACGGCCGGCTTGACTCCGGTGGGATCAGGTGGTCGTACTCACCTGTTACCTGAAGAATTGGCACCTCGATGTCCGTGATATCGACGTGCGCGCCATTGAGGTGCAGTTCATTTTCATAGAGATTGTTCTGCTGGTAGATTTCCTCAAGGAACTCCTGGTAGGCCGCCCCGGCGACATCGATCCCCTCATCGAGCCACTTCTCCATCCGAGCGAAATTCTCAACGAAGTCATCATCATCGAGATTCTCATAGAGCTGGATGTACTTCGAGACGTAGTTGTCGACCGGATCCATCAGTGCGAAGCCGACATCAAGGAAGTCTGCAGGCACGTTCCCGAAGGTCTCAACAAGTTTGCCGGGGTCGTAGTACTCGTCGTCGCCCCACGTCTCAAGGACGCCCCCGGTCCCATCGAAGCTCAGACCGGTGGCCATCAGCCCTAGGTTTCGGACCTTCTCTTGGTGCAGCGCCGTGTACATCACGCTCATCGTTCCGCCCATGCAGTACCCGAGTACGTTGAGATCGGGCACCCCGGCGTCGTCGAGCACCGCGTCGACACAGTTGTCGATGTATCGGTTAACATAGTCATCAAGGGTGAGCGACGCGTCGAGCGTTGAGGGCTCTCCCCAGTCGATGAGGTACACGTCAAAGCCCTCCTCAAGCAGCCGCCGGACGACGCTGCGATCCGGCTGAAGATCAAGGATGTACGGCTGGTTGATCAGCGCGTAGACGATCAGGATCGGGACGTCCTCGCGGTCAGCGTCGGGGACCTGTGGTTCATACCGGAGGAGTTGGAGTTTGTTCTCTTCGTAGATGACCTCACTTGGAGTCTGTCCAACATCGACCTCGGCAATCCGTTGGGTCTGCTCTGGAAGGTGCATGGCCGACTCAAGTGCATCGTTCGCCTGCGTTGTGAGTTGACGCTGGACGTCAAGCGGAAAGGTGAATGGATTCATGACTCCGCGAGGTGATCAAGGACCTGGTCAAGTTTCGTTTCGATAGCGTGCTGGCGACGTTCGAGCTCAACCAGTCGCTCGCCCACTTCGAGCACATCGTCACGCGTCGCGAAGCCGTACATCTCGAGGGTCTCCATCGCCGCGTCGTCGAACTCCTGACGGAGATCAAGCGCGACATCGGTGGTCTCGCCGGTGGCGGCGGCAAAGGCAGTCGTACTGAGGACCTCCTTGAAGGCGTTATTGGCGGCACTCAGCCAGATGTCGCGGAACTCCGTCGGGTCGACCTCCTCGCCGGCTGTCATCTCGGACATACGATCAAAGGAGTCCTCTGCGGCGTCCATCCAGATCTCATAGGCCGACATCATCCCCTCATAGCCCTCCTGAAGCTGCTCCTCATCCATCGCCTCCTCCATGGCCTCGGTCCACTGTTCGAAGAGCGCAGCCTGTGCATCAACGTTCTCCTCAACGGCCTCCATGTACGACTCGGTCAGGTCCTGAAACATCGATTCGAACTCGGTCGCCGGATTCATGTCGAATCCAGTGGTGCTATCGTTTGACATAGTAACGTTGGGTTTCGCGAGTACAATAATAAACGCCGTGGGCAGTCAGTCGTCGTCGCGATTCCGCTTGATTGGCACGACAATCGTCTGCACAATATCGCCCTCCTGGATGTCGAGGGCCTCGCGTTCGGCGTCAGGGATGCTCACACGACCGTTGCTCTGGACGCGACTTTTGAACATCGCGGTGCCCATTCCGAAGCTGCTGAGTGCCGAAAGGTCGGGCAGATCACTCGGCGTGGTATTCATCGAGGACAGCATCTCTCGCATGAACTCGGTCTGATTCTCGGCCGCCTCTTCGCTTGCCTCCTGGAACTGTTGCATGAACGCCGCGGGCGTCCACGGCATCTCGTCCGTCGAGGATCGGTCTGTCATACAACGGAAATATCGTCCCCGGCCGATATAAGCCTTTCCACTAAATGTATTTTAAAACCATCTGATGCCATCAGATGTATTTATATGTGTTTTGTCGGTGACTCTAGCAGGCGGTTGCCGAGCGACGCGTCTCGTCAACACCATGCTATGACATCACAACACATAATAACACCGCCCGGCTTGGTGCACGTCAGATGGCCCGAAACACCACCGAGGCCGACGAGACGACCCACTCGAATCCCTTCCGCGAAGCGACAGCCGCATGGATGGACCTCTCCCGTGAGACAATGCGTGCTTCCACTCGGATGTACACCTCCGCACTCCCGACAACGGTTAATCCGTTTCTTCGCCCAGCCACCGGCGAGGATCAGACCGAATCTGCCAAGGCGGACAGCAATATCACCGCTCTTGACTATTCCGAACCGGACTGGGAGATTGAGCGGTCGGTCGCCTCCGAGGATGGCCCGACCGTCGGCGATACAGTGACCTTCCGCAAAACGATCAGCGAAGCAAGCCTTCGTCGCTTTGCGAACGCGAGCGGGGACACCAATCAGCTGCATCTTGATGACGACTTCGCCGAACACACCCGTTTCGGTCGCCGAATCATTCACGGGACACTTGTCTCGGGGCTGATCAGTGCGGCGCTCGCGCGGTTACCCGGACTGACAATCTACCTCTCGCAGGACCTCTCCTTCGAGCGGCCGGCCGACATCGGCGAACGACTCCGCGCCGAGGTTGAGGTGCTTGAGGACCTCGGTGATGATCAGTATCGTCTCTCGACGCAGGTCTACGATGTTGACAAAGGCCACCGATTAATCGATGGCGAGGCGACCGTCCTCTCGGACGATCCGCCGGACTTCGACGACTAGTCACTGCGGCTGGTCCTGCTGGGCGAGTCGCCGTTCGTGCTCCGTTATCTCGGTGACATCGGTTACTGTCCCGACGACCCGGAGTGCACTCTTCTCTGTTTCCAGTACGTCCGCCTGCTCATGGACCCACCGCTGGCGACCCTCCTGGGTCTCGATGGGATAAACGAGATCATAGCCGGTCTCCTCGTCGATTGCGGCGCGGATTTCGCGCTTGACGCGGTCGCGGTGGTCGGAATCGACGAAGTCGAAGAAGGCGTTGAACATCGGCTTTGAAACCTCCCAGGCGGCTCCGAAGAGATCCTCAAACGTCGGGTATCGCTCGATTGTTCCGGTATCCGGATTCCAGTCGAAGATGTACGTATTTGTTGTTTTCAATGCAAACTCGAACTGGTCGCAGTCCGGGTCCGCTGTCTCAACCGCCTGATTGGACCGATACCGGTCGACAACCATTCGAACCTTCTTCGCGAGCAGTGGGTATGGTTCGGTCTCTGGCGGCCACTGGAGGTAGTCGGTCACACCGGCACTGACTGCATCCCCTGCGATATCCGCGTCTGTCCGGTCTGTGACGAGAATAAACGGCAGTTCCGGATGGTCCTCGCGGACAACCGCGAGGAGGTCAACGCCGGTCGTATCGGGCAGCCCGTGTTTGGAGACGATACAGTCGACGGGCATCGTTGCCAGTCGGTCGCGGGCAGCAGCACCGTTCGTAACGGTCGTTACATCAAACTGGCCGTCCTCGCGCTCAAGGGCGTTCGCCGCGGCTGCCTCGTCGGTGATAAAGAGGACGTGAATTGTACCGGCCATTGTTGCCAAATGACATGGATTGTTCGTTATAAACTATACGTATACCAACGAATTCACCGGTTTCGAGATGGGCAGGCACGCCGGCGGGTCTTATCGGCAGCTACGAGCAGAACCGGAGACACTCCCAGGGCAATCGAACGTGAGATCGACGGCTGTGCGCCGGCTAGCGGCCACGTCACCGATCCTGAGTCACTCCCGACTCCACTGTCAGTGTCGCAGATGGCCACAAACGTTGGTTGCACGCCGGGAGATTTGTACGTGGCAGCCTCACTGCGTCCGTGTCCTCACTTCCAATGACACTTTGGTCGCGGTATCGTGCGATCCCACTGATCTATCGCATCGCCGTCGCGTTCGTCATCGGATCAGCTGCCGGAATCGCCTTCGGCGATCGGATGACAGTCTCAACCCGCTAGGCGATCTCTTTTCGCGACTATTGAACATGCCGGTGGTACCGATCATCGTCTTCACACTGGTGACCGGCGTGCGACAGCTCTCGCCTGCACGTCTCGGTCGAATCGGTGGGGCAACCGTCGGCCTTTACGCCGTGACGACGACGATTGCCGGTACCATCGGGCTACTTGTCGCAAATGTCCTCCGGCCCGGCCGGGGTGTCGAGTACACCGGTGGCGAAGCCCAGTCTCAAACTCCACCATCCCTGACAGAGGTTCTCTGGGGATCGTCCCAAGCAATCCCGTCGCGGCGATGGCCGATGGCAACCTTCTCGCGACGGTCTTCTTTGTCATCGTCTTCGGAATTGCACTAACGTACGTGCGCGCCCAGCAGGACGCGCTCGCCGATCGGGTTGACAGCGTCTTTGATGCCTTCAAGGTCGGCGCCGAGGCCATGTTTGTCGTCGTCCGCGGCGTGCTTAAGTACGGCGTTATCGGCGTCTTTGCGCTCATGGCCGCTGGAATCGGCGCCGAGGGCATCGGCGTGTTCTCCTCGCTGGGGGCCCTTGTACTGGCCGTCGTTATCGCTGTCGTAATCCAATATTCTCGTCACCTATCTCGGACTCCTGAGGGGGGCATCGCCAGCGTCTCGCCGCTGTCGTTTCTCATCGGCTCACGGGATGCAATGGTGACAGCGTTTGCGACACGCTCCTCAAGCGGCACGCTGCCGGTGACGATGACCAGCGCCGAGGAACATCTCCGGCTCCAAGAGGGGGTCTACTCGTTCGCCCTACCTGTCGGGGCAACCGCGAACATGGACGGTGCGGCGATTCGTCAGGCGATTACGGTCGTCTTCGCCGCCAATGTCGTTGGTCAGCTGCTGGTCCTCTCCGAGCAGATACTCGTGTTACTCGTTGCCGTGCTGATCAGCATCGGGACTGCGGGCGTTCCTGGTGCCGGCCTGGTGATGCTTACGGTCGTGCTCAGTCAGGTTGGACTCCCGCTGGCGCTGGTCGGATTCGTTGCCGGTGTCGATCAGATTCTCGGTCGGATTGCCACAATGAACAATGTCACCGGCGACCTCGCCGTTGCGACCGTTGTCGGCCGCTGGAACGATGCCATCAACCTCTCAAGTGGAGTGTGGGCACCGTCGGCACCGGCAACTGACAGCACGCCCGTCGACGACTGATGGACGATCTACCGGCGAACGACGCACCGGGCGCTCCCTGTGTCCTGGCGCCCTCAATCGGCTCGCTCTCTGCGGCGTCGCAGTAGCTGCAATCCAGGATAACGGTTTTGTTGCTATCTGTGATCACTAGGGGTATGTCCGTCACCCCCATCGTCATCCTGCTCGTGATCGGTGGACTCGTTGCGGTAACGGTTGGCTTGGCTGTCCGGTACTGGCGGTCAATCAAGCGCGTTGCCGCCGAGTTGGGTTGGGGGTATGCGGTGGCGGTGGCCGTCGGTAACCTTGTTCTCGTCGTGGGCCTGTTCGTGTTGACCACAGGAGCCGGTGCTATCGGTGTCCGTACCACCGGCTGGGTCGGGGCATTTCTTGGGCTTCCGGAACCGCTGCGCCTCATACTCGTGACTGTCGCAGCGCTTATCGGGATCGCCGGGGTAACTCTCTCGGTTGCCCTAGCGTACAACCGACTCTTCCCGCGAGTCGTGCAGGCGTTTAGTTGAGCGACCTGGTTCGCTTCAAGGGTTGTATTAAATGAGTTGATGTGTCAACAAAAGTGATATCTCGCTAGCAATTGAACTGTCCACGCTGGCCGTATGCCAGCGTCTGGCCCGTACCCCGTCGCCAGGCTGATGCGGGAAGCGACTTCCCCCCAGGCGCTTCCCGATCGCCCAACGACCGCCGCTTGAGTGGTCATCAGCCCAGTCTAGTCCTTCACGCCCCGGAGGACGGTTCCGAGGTCTCGGTCCGATTGAGTGCTTCGGCCAAATCAAGGAACTCTGTGAACGCGATGATCGTTGCTGGCGCCCCCACATCGCCGTGCAAATAAATGGCGAGACGTTCATCCGACGGGTTGGTGATCTGTGCTGTTCCGGTGTCCCTTCGATCCCCGTTGATTGCACTACCGGCGTCAAGAGCGATTGATACAGTGTACGCCCCCGCCGTTGTGAAAGCGTCGGTGTAAGTTTCACCAGCGGACTCCTCCTCTGCGGTTTCGTTGGTCGATACGCCGGTGGTCTGCTCGTCCGTGTCCGCTGGCACATCGAAACGAGTGTCAAGGACGGGCGTCCCAGACGGGTCCTCAACGGTGAGCGTTCCACGGCGGCGACTATCGGTCGCGTTGAAGAGGTTAATCTCCTCAAGGACGAAATTGCCGATCGCGTTGACGAGGTGACCGCATCCGGCGAGCGCAGTCACAGCACCCGCCGCAGTCGCACCAAGGAGTCGACGGCGAGTGAGTCTACGGCAGGCAAGCGTGTCCATACGTGCATCTATGTGAGGGATGATAAGACTCACTAGGCGGTGTTGCGTGGGATGCAACCTGTCGGCAAAGCCTGTTGGACTCTCCTGTCTGAACGGGCGGAAAGCGCGTCGTTATGGCGGTGTCAATGTTGATAGGAGGAGGGGCGCGGCGTCTGTCATGCCGTGTGCCTGAGTGCCCCAGACCGTCAGATGACGGCATTTTACTTCTCTGGTCACGGTGGTAAGTGCTTTCTGGCCGCTACGCGGCTGTGCGGGATTTGGAGTAAAACAGCGGGGAGAGCCCCGCTGTCTCAGGCACTGATTCACAACATAACAGACACCAAGTATTATCGCCCCTGGTGGCGAGCCCAATCCCGTGGTGTTGGGCAATCACTATTCATGTGATCAATTCGCATGAAAGTTTCGTCGGGCCAACTAGATTCCCTGGATAAGACTCACCACGCCAATCGTCTCGCCGATGACCCATCCAACGAACACGGCATAGGCGGACAACAGTCCGTAGCACTCGAGATCGGTGAGAATCAGATCGGTTCGTAGAAGAGTAAAAAGAAGGATCGTTGCGACGGTCAACACACCCATCATCGGGGCGGCAACGGTGAAGGATACGGGGGCACTCCCGGCGATCAGCACGCCGACCGGGATCGCAACCAGCAGGTCGAACGTGTTGCTTCCAAAGACGTTCCCGAGGCTCGTTTCACCCGCGCCACGGCGGGCTGCACGGACACTCACCAGGGTATCGGGGAGACTCGTTGCCGCAGCGATGATCGTCACGCCAGCGATGAAATCAGGGATACCAAAGGTGCCATTCAACGTCCGAACTGCACCGACGAGTACCTCAACAGCGAGAATGATTACCACCAAGCCAGCGAGTAACCGCCCCCACTCCCGGCCCACGGCAATATCGGTGCCAACGGCGGTGTGCTCGTAGTCCTCGACATCCTGCCACTGAATGAAGAGGTACAGTCCGTAGAGCAAAAGCGGAATCGCCGCCAGCGGACGAGTGACAGTCCCGGTAAGATCTCCGCCGGGAGCGGGATAATAGATCACCGCCAGCGCGAAGGTGATTACCAGCCCGGAGACAGCGAGCATATAGAACTGTGCCTCCTTGTAGACGATCGTTCGATTGACATCAAGGGTCCCCCGACTCGCCAGTCCTGCCACTGCTGGGATAACAAGGATGTTGAAGATGGCTGATCCGACAATTGCCCCGACGCCCATGCCGAACACGCCGCTAAAGGCGGTCACGAGGACGCTCACAAGCTCGGGAAAACTTGAGCCGATCGCCACGATAATCGATCCCTGGACGACTGCCGGGAGACCATAATACG
>JBKHFN010000028.1:0-11126 GCA_046540195.1 Salinarchaeum sp. | reverse complement strand
CACGAACGAAAAGCAGTTCGACCGGGACCTCTACGCTGGCGTGATGCACGCGTTTGTGATGTGGGGGTTTCTGGTGTTGTTCATCGCTACGTCGATTCTCTTTGTTGATGAGTCGATCCGTGGGCTCATCGGCTCCTTCTGGACCGGTGATTTCTACCGGGTCTACCAGTTTGCTGTCGATGCATTCGGGCTGCTGTTCGTCGTTGGTCTTGGCGTCGCGATGTACCGACGCTACGGACGGCGGCTCGATCGTCTCCACAGCGATCATACCGACTGGGCAGATGATCTCTTTGTTGGATCGTTGCTGTTCATCGGAGTCACCGGCCTCCTGCTCGAGGGACTCCGCATCTACGCGACCGGGATGCCGTCGTTCGAGGTGGTCAGCTTTGTCGGATACGCGATCGGACTGGCGCTTGGTGGTCTTGGCGTTTCGGAGGCGCTTGCGAGTCAACTGCACGTGGGACTATGGTGGGTTCACGCGCTCATCTCGCTAGGGTTCGTCGCATGGCTTCCCTACGCGAAGCCGGTGCACATGCTGACATCCTTCGCCAACATTGTCGTGCGGGATGAGAAGGCCGGAAAACGGCTTCCTGGGGTCCCCGCGGATCTCGACGCCGACACCGGAGCCGAGTCGATGGCAGACTTCTCCTGGAAGGAACTGCTTGATCAGGATGCCTGCACCAACTGTGGGCGCTGCTCGGAGGCCTGTCCCGCCGCCGATGTCGGCCGGAACCTTGACCCACGGAACGTGATCCTTGATCTAAAGGCCCACCGCGAGCGCGAGGCTGATACCGATCAGTCGATCGTTGCTGATGGTGGCGTTATCGAGACCGAGACCATGGAGTCGTGTATGGCCTGTATGGCCTGTATGGACGTCTGTCCCGTCGAGATTGAGCATCTCAAATCATTCACCAAGCTCAACCGCCAGCTCGTTGACGATGGAGCTGTCGACGCGAACGTCCAGGAGGTCTTTCGTAACCTCATGCAACGGGGGAATACATTTGGGGAGTCCCAGCGCAACCGGGCCGACTGGGCAGATGATCTCGACATTGAGGTGACCGATGCCCGAGAGGAGTCTGTTGAGTATTTCTGGTATGTGGGTGATTACCCCAGCTTTGACGAGCGCAATCAGCAGGTCGCCCGTGCACTTGCGCAGGTGTTTGAGGCCGCCGGCGTCAAGTGGGGCATCCTCTTTGAGGATGAACGCTACGATGGCAACGATGTCCGTCGGCTGGGTGAGGAACTGCTGTACGTTGACCTCGCCGGACATCACGTCGAGACCTTTGCTGACTGTGAATTCGAGACGATCGTCTGTACCGACCCGCACTCGTTCAACACCATGAAACACGAGTATCCCGAGATTGACTTCGGCGACTTCGCCGAGACGCCGCTGACCGGCTTTGAGTACGAGGGACACTGGAACGCTAATGGCGACATCACTGTCGCCCACTGGACGCAGGTAGTCGCCGACCTGCTTGAGGCCGGACAGTTACAGCTTGATGCGGAGCTTGATTACACCGTGACCTACCACGATCCGTGTCATCTCGGCCGGTACAACGACGAGTACGAGGCCCCGCGTCAGCTCATCGACGCCACTGGGTGCGAGCGCTACGAGATGCCCCGGAACCGTGCTGACTCGTATTGCTGTGGGGGTGGTGGTGGCGGATTATGGCTCGACAACGACCAGGCAGTCAAACCTAGCGAGGAGCGTCTGCGCGAAGCCCTTGAGGATACCGAGGCGGGAGCGGCAATCGATCGGTTCGTCGTCGCCTGTCCGATGTGTATGACCATGTACGAGGATGGCCGAAAGACCGGTGGATATGAGGACGACATCGAGATCGTTGATGTGGCCGAACTCGTGCTTGAGGCGCTTCCAGCAGATCGGTAGGGGGACCATTTTTACTTATGGGGGCGTGTAACACGATCGGTATGCCACGTCAGGTAGCCGATATCGACCGCATTGGCGTCGTCGGGGCCGGGACCATGGGGAGCGGAATCGCACAGGTTGCCGCCCAGGCGGGCTATGAAGTGCATCTCCGCGATATCGAACAACCACTGGTTGAAGAAGGGCTCGACCGAATCGCCAGCGGTCTCCAACGGGCCGTCGACAGCGGCGATCTCGACGCAGCCGATCGGACTACAACGCTTGATCGGATCACTGGAACGACCGATCTCGCGGATCTCACCGATGTTGATCTCGTGATCGAGGCGGTACTTGAGGACCTTGAGATTAAGCGCGATGTCTTTTCGGATCTTGATGAATACACTGACGACGAGGTCATCCTCGCGACGAATACCTCGACGCTGTCGATCACGAGTATCGCCAGCGCGACAACACGGCCAGAAGCTGTCGTCGGTATTCACTTTATGAATCCGGTGCCGGTGATGGAGGGTGTCGAGGTCGTCGTCGGAGAACACACCAACTCGGAGACAGTCGAGACGGCCCACAACGTCGCTGAGGCGCTCGGAAAAACGACCTGGGAGACCGACGACAAACCCGGATTCGTGACCAACCGGATCCTCATGCCCTGGATCGCCGAGGGAATCCGCGCCTACGACGAGGGCGTCGCCACAAAGGAGGACATCGACCGCGGGATGCGGCTGGGGACAAACGTGCCGATGGGGCCGCTCGAACTCGCCGATCACATTGGGCTCGACATCTGTCTTGAAGCCATGCGGACCCTCGAATCCGAACTCGGTGACCGGTACCGGCCACCGTACCTCCTCGCCCGCAAGGTCGAGGCCGGCGCGCTCGGCAAGAAGACCGGTGAGGGCTTTTACACCTACGGCGGCTAGACGGGCTCAGGCGAGGAGCTCTCGGGCGATCGTGTTCCGGAGCACCTCGCTGGTTCCCTCGTATATCTCGTTGAGTTTGGCGTCGCGGTAGTACCGCTCAAGTGGGAAGTCCTTCGTGTAGCCGTATCCCCCGTGGATCTGGATGCCTCGCTCGGCGAGATCCCGTGAAACCTCCGAGGCGTAGAGTTTAGCCTGGGCGGCCGCCTTGACATACCGGTCGCCGCGGATCTTCTTGTCGGCAGCGTCGTGCATCAACAGCCGGGCAGCCTTAAGATCCGTATCCATGTCCGCAAGGTCGTGTTTGATCGTCTGGAAATCACTGATCTGGCGGTCGAACTGCTCGCGCTCCTGGCTGTACTCGATCGCTGCATCAAGCGCCGCTCGGGCGATTCCGACCGACCGCGCGGCAATCGTGATTCGGCCGCTGTTGAGTGTTTTCAGCGACTGGATAAAGCCGTCCCCCTCTGCACCCAGCCGACGATCCGCGGGCACCCATAGATCGTCGAATCGGAGCTCCGCTGTCGGACAGGGCTTGTCGCCAAGTTTGTCTTCAGTCCGGGCGACGGTGAATCCGTCGTCTTCGGCGGGCCGAACCACAAACGAGGAGATGCCCTCATGACCAGCTTCGGGGTCAGTTTTCGCGAAGACGATCACCGTGTCGGCAACCGACCCGTTCGACGTCCAGAGCTTGTGACCGTTGAGGCGGTAGCCGTCGCCATCGCGCTGTGCGGTCGTCCCCATCGCCGGAACATCCGAGCCGGCTTCAGCCTCCGAGAGGGCGAACGCCCCGATGTCGGTACCGCGAGCGAGTGGCTCAAGAAACCGCTGCTTCTGTGACTCACTGCCGTACGCATCGAGCATTCCGCCGGCCAGGGAGATGTGCGCTGCAACGATAGTCCCCAGTCCGCCAGAGCCCCGCGAGAGCTCAACAAGGGCCTCGGGGTAGGCGTGATAATCGAGTCCAGCCCCACCGTACTCCTCGGGAAAGGGCATCCCCATCAGGCCCAGCTCGGCGAGATCATCGATGAGTTCCCATGGGAACTCATCTTTCTCATCAAGCTCGTCGGCGATCGGCGCGACTTCGTTGTCGACGAAGTCGGCGACCATCTCCTTAATCTGGCGCTGTTCAGCGGTAAGCTGGAAATCCATGTGATCCGGTCGCGTAGCCGTCCTCAAGTAAGTTATCGTCACTCGAAGTTCGGCTCACGATCCGCAAGGAATGCCGCCATCCCTTCGCGTTGGTCAGCCGTGCCGAAGAGCCCGGCGAAGGCACGTCGCTCGTACTCAAGCCCGGCCTCGCGCGATCCGGTTCCCGCCTGATTGATTGCTGCTTTGGCCGTCTGAAGGGCAAAGTGTGGCTTGGCGGCGAGGTCGCTTGCGAGCGTATCGAGCCGATCCTCAAAGTCCTCGTCGGGGACGACCTCCCCGACGAGCCCGTGTTCAAGCGCCGTCTCGGCGTCAAGCTGTTCGCCCAAAAAGATCATCCGCCGTGCCATCGCGTCACCGACGATCGTCGGAAGCCGCTGGGTTGCCCCCCACCCGGGCATGATCCCCAGATCGATCTCGGTGGTTCCAATCAGGACATCCGGTGTTGCCACCCGGAAGTCACACGCAACAGCGAGTTCGCACCCGCCGCCGAGGGCGTATCCGTCGATCCCAGCGATCGTTGGGATCGGTGCGGTAGCCAGCCGGTCGGAGACGGCGTGACCGAGCGCGGATAACTCCTCGGCCTCCGGAGTCGAGAGGTCCTGCATATAGGCGATATCGCCACCGGCAACGAACGCTCGGTCGCCGGCGCCTCGAACAACGAGCACGCGAGCCTCGTCGTCGACGGCCGTGTCGATAGCTTCACCAAGGGCTTCAAGTGTCGGCACGTCGAGCGCGTTGAGTTGGTCGGGTCGGTCAACGGTGAGTGTCGCGATAGCGTTGTCGTACTCCAGGGTAACGGTCTCCCAGTCCATACGCGTATCCTGGCGGCACCAGTGTTGTAAAGGTATGCCCCGCAAGCGGCCGGGCCCCGACAGCTATAAGCACATTATCAGCAAATAGTGTAGAAAATGCGACCGGACGGTTCCGCTCGGCAGGTGCAGTCGGTCGAGACGGCCTTCCAGATCCTCTCGGTGATTCAAGACTTCGGAGACATCACTCTCGGCGAACTCGCCGAGCGGACGGACATCGCCAAAAGCACGGTTCACAACCACCTTGCGACGCTCCATGCGATGGGCTATGTCGTCAAACGCGACGGACACTACCGGCTCGGTCTGCGGCTGTTGACTCACGGTGAGGCGGCCCGCGAGGCCAGACCCGAAAGGAACGCAATCGAGGGCCCACTTGAGGCGGCCGCCGACGCGATCGAGTTGCCAGTCTGGTGGATCACCGAGG
The DNA here is from genome assembly GCA_046540195.1 of Salinarchaeum sp. GTDB lineage: Archaea > Halobacteriota > Halobacteria > Halobacteriales > Salinarchaeaceae > CAZFMU01. The sequence goes on along the minus strand of JBKHFN010000028.1, from coordinate 5,948 downwards.
AGGTCGGCCGAGGGATCTTTGCGGCGCGCGCCGGCCCCAACCTCGACACCGAGGAGTATGGCCGGGTCGGTAAGCGGTCGTATCTGCACGCCCACGCACCAGGCAAGGCCATCTTGGCGGCGCTCTCGGACGAGACGGTAGCGTGGATCATTGACGAACACGGTCTGCCAGCGTATACGACCGAGACCGTTACCGACGAAGCGACCTTGCGTGGTGAACTGGCTCAGATCCGCGAACAGGGCTACGCACACGCGAGTGGTGAGGCGGCAATCGGTGTCCAGTCAGTGGGCGTTGCCTTCGAAACTCCATCGGATCAGGTCCACGCTTTCGGCGTATTTGGGTACTCACATCACTTCAGCGGTGGGCGATCGGTCGATCGAGTCGTCAACGTGCTTGATGAACACCGACAGATGGTGACTGACCGTGTCTGAGGACGGTCCACCCGAAAAGACCGTTCCAGACGTACTCCACAGCCAGGTCGCTACACGACCGGGAGCGACGTTCCTTGAGTGTGGGACGACCACACTGAGCTACGAAGCTTTCGACACTCAGTCAGATACGCTTGCGGCGGCGCTCGCCGACCGCGGTGTTGGCCATGGCGATCACGTCTGTCTATACCTCTATAACTCAAGTACGTACCTGCTCCTCTCGATGGCGCTTGCCAAGTTGGGTGCGGTGATGGTCCCGATCGACACGCGCTTTACCGGCGAGAGCCTCGCGACGGTGTTCGATCAAGTTGCCAGCCGTGCCGTCTTTGTTGACGACCGTACCCGGGATTCCTATGAAGCCCTTGACCGATCGCCAGGCGCCATGGAGTTCTTCGTCGGCGAGGATTCTCCAACGGGACGATACGAGCCATTTGATGCCCTCCAGACTCCATCCACGGCGACGCCACCAACGGCGTCGGTCACCCCAACGGATCCGCTGTCGGTGATCTTCGTCCAGCCGACTCCCGGGGCTAGCCCGAAAGGTGTTGTCCTCCCACAGTATGCCTACGTCAACACCGGGTGGGAAGCCAGCGAACACCTCTTTGCGTTCGGACCTGAGGATCGGATTCTGACGAGTCTGCCGCTATATAGCGTCTTCACCTACCAGATCGGCGTTATGGGTGCGCTTACCGCCGGCGGGACGGTTGTCCTTCTTGAGGAGTTCATTCCAGAGGACTTCTGGCCGGCGACAATCGACGCGGAGGCGTCGGTATTTCTCTATCTGAGCCGGATGCTCGCCGTGCTCGATACGCCCTCACGTCGCGAGCGCTATGCCGACAATCCAGTCAGGCTGGCAATCGGTCATAGTCTCGGCTTTGGTGCGGATGAAACGCTCATCAAGGACTTTGAGGCCCACTTCGATGTGACGGTCTTAGAAGGCTATGGAACCACGCAGGTCGCGACTATCGCGACGTACAACCGCGTTGATGACCGCCGGATTGGGACCGTCGGCAAGCCCGTCTCGCACGTCGCCATCGACATCGTCGACGAGGACGGCTGGTCGCTCCCTCGTGGTGAGACGGGCGAGATTGTCGTTCGCCCGACACGGAACAATACCATGATGCAAGGCTATCACGGTGCCCCCGACGCGACCGTCGCCGACTGGCAAGACCAGTGGATCCACACCGGCGATAGCGGGTACATCGACGAGGACGGCTATCTCGTGTTCGTCGCGAGCGAGGAAAACTCGATCTACCGAGGTCGAGTGGCCAGCCGTATTTCGGCTCTCGAAATTGAGGAGGTCATCAACGCCCACCCGGCAGTCGACACATCAGTCGTCGTTGGTGTCTCGACTGACGCTGGTCCCGAGGAGATTGCCGCGATTGTCGTGTCGACCGAGGATCTGACCCCGATAGATGTCTATCGGCACTGTGAAAAACAACTCCCATACGTGAAGACGCCGCGGTACATCGCCATCCGAGAGACGCTCCCACGAACGCCGACTGGCAAGGTTCGCCACGGGACGCTTGCGGATATCGATCCCGACGCTCTGTGGGACCGAAGCGACGGCTACGAGTTCAGTCGGTAGCGTCGTCGGGACGTTTCTTCGCGAGGACTGTCCGGTCGAATGAGCACACTAATGGATCCGTCTCATCGGTGACTTTGAACACCTCGACATGCATTGTGACGATCCCACGATCGCCGTCGCTGGTCTCTCGGGTGTGGGTGACCGTCGACTGGACGCGGATGGTATCACCATGAAACACTGGTTTAGGGTGTTCAACGTTGTCGTAGGACAGGTTCGCGACGATCGTCCCGTCGGTAGTCTCCGGGATTGTCAGCCCGACGGCGAGACTCATTGTGTAAAGCCCGTTGACCAGTGGCCGCTCGAACTCGGTGTCCGCAGCGAAGGCGTAATCTAAGTGCAGCGGCTGCTGGTTCATCGTCAGGTCGCAGAACCGCTGGTTGTCGCTCTCGGTGATAGTCCGACGCTTGTCGTGTTCGATTGTATCACCCTCGGTGAATTCCTCAAAGTACTTCCCCGTCATCGTAATCACAAGATGGTCCCGTGTTTCTTGTCAGGACGGTCTTTTTCAACAGTGCTATAAAAGCTGAACCGGGCGTCGAGTTCCGCCCGGAGGTCCGACGGGGCGATAATCTCGTCGATCACCACCTCGCTGGCCATCCGGTGGACATCGATGTCTTCGCGGTACTCTTCACGGAGTTCAGCCTCGCGTTCCTGTCGGCGCTCGGGGTCATCAATCTCCGCGAGTTTCTTGGCATAAACGGCGTTGATCGCCGCTTCGGGACCCATGATCGCGATTTCACCACTAGGCAAGGCGATCGTCGACTCGGGATCGTACGCTGGCCCGGACATCGCGTAGATCCCTGCGCCGTAGGCCTTCCGGACAACCACGGACTGTTTGGGCACCGTCGCTGACGAGGTTGCATAGATCATCTTCTTACCAGCTTCGAGGATACCCTCCTGTTCGACCTCCGAGCCGGCCATGAATCCGGGGGTATCACAGAGATACAACAGCGGGATATTGTACGCATCACACGTCCAAATGAACTCTGCCGCCTTTCGTGCGGCGTCCGGGAAAATCGCGCCAGCCCGCTCGGCTGGCTGGTTGGCGACAATCCCGATCGGTCGACCGTTGATCCGTCCAAACGCAGTGATGATCTCCGGGCCGTACGCGGGCTGGAGTTCCAACAGCGAGTCCGCATCGACCACCCGCCTGAGCAGAGCGTGCATATCGTAGCCGCGATTCGGGTCCTCCGGGATGAGTCCATCAATCTCGGCGGGAGCATGCTTCGGGGGGCACCCCGCCGTCTGGGGTGGCGTTTCGTCGCTGTTGTCCGGGAGATACGATAGCAGGTTGGCAGCCAGTTCACGGGCATGCTCCTCGTCATTGGCGATAAGATCTGCGCTGCCGGACTGTGTGGTATGGACCTCGGGGCCGCCCAGTTCCTCAAGTGTGATCTCCTCGCCGGTGACCATCTCAACCATCCGTGGACTAGCAATCGCCATTGCGCTCATCCCTTCAACCATGATGGTGAAATCAGCGAAGACAGGCGTATAGGCCGCACCAGCGATACTGGGGCCATAGAGCACACAGATCTGTGGCACTCGTCCGGAGAGCATCGAGTGATTGTAATAGTACTTGCCGATGCCCTCGCGGTTGGCGAAGAAGCCGGTCTGCTGGTCAATGCGGCCACCGGAGGAGTCCATGAGGTACAACACCGGCCGGCCGGTGTCAAGTGCCCGCTGTTGCATCCGCAGGAACTTCTCGACCCCCTTCTCGGCCATGCTCCCGCGTTTGACCGTGTAATCGTTGGCCATGAAGTGCAGATCGCGCCCCTCAAACTCCGCGGCACCGGTGATGAGCCCATCGGCTGGGAGCTGATCGTCGTCGTCAAAGGCAGCGAACTTGCCGTCCTCGAAGTGAAAGCCGTCGCCGAACCACAAGTCGAGTCGGTCGCGAACAAAGTGTTTGCCCTCTTCGGACAGTTGCTCTTTGTACCGCTGTGGCCCTCCCGATTCGATCTCGGCAATCTCCTCGCGGAGGGCCTCCTCGCGGGCGGTCGGCCCGAGATCATTGGCGGCCGTCTCAGTGGTGGTTTCAGACTTGGGACTCGCCTGTGCGATCGGCGTTGCATCATCGCTGAGGACCTTGACGGACTCCTCGAACTCCGTTGCGAAGGCCTCTGCGATTGCCTGTGCTTGTGTCTCGGTGACCGGTTGGTTCACCTGGAGTTTCATGTGCGATCACGCTGATGGTGGGATCTCCGGCCCGGCGCTCCGGGCTGTGAGAGTGACACACGCTGGCAATCACCAGGCAACGGAATAACTGTTATGATCCGCTTGGGTTACTCGGCGGATCCTAGTGCTTCGAGTGCCTCAGGATTCTCGATACTGGAGCGATCGCCGGGGTCCTCATCGAGGTGTGAAGCCCGGATGGCCCGTCGGACGATCTTACCGGACTGGGTCTTGGGGAGTTCCTCAACGAACCGAATCTCGCTCGGCCGGAAAGGCTTGCCGTGTTCGGCGCCGATGAGCGACTGGATTGTCTCGCGCAGTTCTGGCGATGCCTCGGCATCTGGTTCAGGAACAACGTACAACACGACGGCTGTCCCGGTGACGTCATCGGGCACACCGATTGCGGCGGCCTGATTGACCGCGTCGTGTTCCATTGCCACGCCTTCGATCTCCGCCGGACCGACCTTCCGGCCGGCGACGTTGAGCGTGTCGTCGGCCCGACCGTGCAGGAACCAGAAGCCATCCGCATCTTTCTGTGCCCAGTCGCCATGATCCCAGAGATCCTCCCAGGTCGACCAGTACTCCGCGAGATAGCGGTCGTCACCCGACCAGAGGCTATTGGTCATCGACGGACAGGAGTCGCGCGCAACGAGATATCCCCGTTCGTGCGTATCGGCAATTGAGGTGCCGTCGGAATCAACGATATCGATGTCCATCCCCAGTCCCGGCCCCCCGAGTGTACAGGGCTTAAGCGACTGGATCGGCATCGGCATGAGGAAGCAGCCGCAGATCTCGGTCCCCCCGGAGATATTGATAATCGGACACTCACCGCCACCGACCTGCTCGTAAAACCATTGCCAGGCCTCGGGGTCCCAGGGTTCTCCCGTCGATCCGAGCAGGCGCAACGACGAGAGGTCGTGGTCCGTGACCCACTCATCACCCTGCTTGCGGAGTGCGCGGATCGCTGTCGGTGAGATGCCGAACTGGGTGATGTCATGACGGTCGATCATCTCCCAGAAGCGGTCCGGTTCAGGGTGATCGGGAGCGCCCTCGTACATGAACATTGTGCGGCCGAAGGTGTGTGTCCCGATGAGTGTCCACGGACCCATCATCCAGCCAATATCGGACACCCAGAAGAACCGGTCGCCGGGTTTGAGGTCGAATCCGAAGTACACCTCCTTGGCACACTGCAGTTGCGCCCCGGCGTGCGTCTGGACGATTCCCTTGGGCATCCCGGTCGTCCCAGAAGAATACAGCAACATCGCGGTGTGATCCGACGGGACAGGCGTGGTTTCGTAGGTGTCAGACTGGGTGGCAACCGCGTCGCCCCACGCCGCGTCCCGGTCGTTGTCCCACGGAATGTCACCACCAGCGACTCGTCCCAGCCGATCAACGACGATGGTGTCCTCAACATGGCCGGCCTCGTCGATGGCATCGTCGGCGGTCGCCTTGAGTAGCACCTCATCGCCCCGGCGAAGGAAACCGTCGCCGGTGAACAACACCGAACACTCGGCGTCGGCGATCCGTGTGGCGGCCGCCTCAACGCCAAACCCCGAGAAGATTGGCACGGCAATCGCGCCGACCTTGAAAATGCCATAGAGAATCGAGATAACCTCAGGGACCATCGGCATGTATAATCCGACCGTATCGCCGACACCGACGCCCCGCTCCTCAAGCGCATTGGCCACCTGGTTAGCTTCCCGGTACAGTTGCTGGTAGGTGACCTGTCGGATAGTCCCATCTTCACCCTCCCAGATACA
>JBKHFN010000027.1:0-11306 GCA_046540195.1 Salinarchaeum sp. | reverse complement strand
TTTGATCGGATCCGACCGTACATTGATGTCGCCGAGACGGCCGGTCGGATCGCGACCCAGCTCTTTGAGGGACGGGTCACCGCAGTTGAGGTCACCTACGGCGGTGAAATCGTCGACGAAGATCTCGAGTTGGTCACCGCGGCAGCCCTCCAAGGCGTACTTGAGCCGCTTGGGTGGAACGTCAATCCGGTCAACGCCCGGAGCGTCGCCGAGGATCGCGGTGTGGAGATCACCGAGTCGCGCACCCGGCAGGCCGAGGACTTCCAGAGTTTCGTCCGGGTAAGCATCACCGAGGGCGAGAAGACCGTCAGCGTGGATGGAACGCTTTTCGCTGACGAAACACCGCGGATCGTCCGGATCGACGACTTCCGGGTAGACGCGATTCCCTACGGCCGGATGCTTGTGGTCGACAATGCCGACGTCCCAGGTGTCATTGGCCACGTTGGAACAGTCCTCGGCGAGCACGACATCAACATCGCCGGAATGTTCAACGCCCGTGAGGCCGTCGGCGGTGAGGCGATGACGGTCTACACGCTTGACGATCCGGTCCCCGAGGCAGTGATCGACCGACTCGAATCCGACGAACGGATCATCGACGTCACACCGATCACACTCACCCAGCCGACCGACGACGAGTGAGACCCTGATGTTCGACGATCTGCTCGGCCGGGCGGAACTCAAAGACCGGATTACGGAGCTTGAAACCAAACTTTCGGACCTTCGCGAAGAGGCCAAACGGCTCGAAGAACGGGCGGAAACCGCCGATCGCGAGCGCCGCGAGGCGATCCGAAAGCGCCAGGAGGTCCAAGAGGAACGCAACCGCCTTGAGGATCGGATTGCCCAGCTTGAAGGGGAACTCGACCGACAGTCGTCAGACCAGACGGAAATCTCATATCGAGGGACCGATCAGGTGCGGGGGAGGGCAGCGGAGACCGTCCTTGACCGACTCACGAGTCACGAAGCCCCACCAGAGGGCGTGTTCACCGCCGCGATTGATACGGCGGCTGGGCCAACTGTTATGGACGCCTTCGGCGACCAGGCGGCGCTGGTCGGACGGGCAGCCCCCTGTGTGGCCATCACCGACGACCGTCGCCTCCTTCGCGTCGCGCTCTCGCCGCCGGTGATGCCTGAGTCCTTCAGCGAGTGGGGAGAGCAGCCGCGGCTTGAGCGGTCGTGGTTTCTTCCGACCGGTGAGTTCACCCTTGCACTCGTGCGATCGGACCTGTTTGCCATGGGCACCTACCGTGGGAGCGAGCGCGTCGACTACCACGGCTTTAGTTCCGACGTGATGGGTGAGCACTCGAAAGGCGGCTTCTCACAGGCCCGCTATGAGCGACGGCGTGACGAGCAGATCGAAGCACACCTCAAGGAGTGCCGAAGTGCCTTGGCCGAGCGGGCGACCGACAAACTGTATCTCGTCGGTGAGCAAACCGCCTTGAATGCGCTTGAGGTGACCGCAGACGTGACCGATACGGTCGATGCAACCGGGGCACCGGAAGCGGCACTTGAGGAGGCTTTCCGGGAGTTCTGGACGACGCAGCTGTACCTGCTTTGACGCTTCAGGCCGAACGCTCAAGCCAGGGCGCGACGAACCTACCGGTATGTACGCGGTCGTCGGCTGTAGCGACTGTTCGGCCCTCTGGGTGATCGATCCCGACCCCGAGACGGTTACCTGTCCGCGGTGTGGGACGCGACACCGTGTTGACCAACTCAAACGCTTCGTCGAGACCGATGACGAAGCCGAAGCCCGAGAGCTCCGGGCCTCGATGCTTGCCAACCGTCAGGAGGAGGGTGAGGCCTTCGCCGCCGTCGACGCATACGATGAGCTGGAATCTCGGCTAGACGAGGCCGGGGTTGATGATGCGACTTACCTGACCGCACAGGGGGTCGATCAGGATGCTACGGCGGCAGCGGGCGAACGCGCCACGCAGGGGACCGGCGGAGGGCAGAGCAAGCAGGAGACGGTGCGATCGGCACTCAAAACGCTTGATCAGCCGACGGAGATAGAGGTGATTGGATACGCCGGTGAGCGGGGGGTTTCCCCCGAATACGTCCGCAATGCCTTAGAGAAGCTCCAGCGGACCGGCGAGGTGCTGTGCCAGGACGGACAGTACCGGCTCCTATGAGTTGAGCTCCCCCCACCCATTCAGGAGTGGGGTTTCCGCTCACGACGTCTCATCGGCCGAGGTCCTCGTGTGCTCCAGAGAGGTGTCGGGAGGCCAACGCTGCGAGCAACGAGAGTTCGCCGGCGAGAGCCGCACTGGCGATGACCTCTGCGAGTGCGTCGGCGTTGGTCCCCGGTGGTGAGCCGCCACCGGACAGGCCGAGGATATCGAGTGCCTCTTGCTGGGTAGGGAGTCCCGTGCCGCCGCCAACGGTTCCGACCTCGAGACTCGCGAGCGTGACACTCGCGTACAGCCCCTCCTCACGACGCTCAAGGCTAGTGATAGCGTTTGCTCCCTCGACGACCTGGGCCTCGTCCTGGCCGGTTGCGAGGTACATTGCTGCAACGACGTTCGCGGCGTGTGCGTTAAACCCGAGTGACCCGGCCTTTGCCGACCCAATGAGGTTCTTGCGGGTATTGGCCTCGACCATCGCCGCTGGCGTCGTCTCGAAGGTCTCAGTAACAAGCTCCGTCGGGAGTAGGACATCGGCCGCAACAGTGCGCCCCCGTCCCTCAATCGCGTTGATCGCCGCTGGCTTCTTATCCGAGCAGAGATTGCCGGAGACGGCGACGAGCGATGCTGGGGTTTCAGCCTCAACGACATCACAGGCGGCTGCAGTGGCGATAGTGGCCATATTCATCCCCATCGCATCCTTGGTGTCGTAAACGAACCGGAGGTATACGGAATCACCGACGACATACGGATCAACCTCAAGCAGTTCCCCATGGTCGGTCGTCGACTCGGCCGCCTCGCGCAGTGTTTCGAGATTGTCATCGACCCAGTCAACGACCTGTTGTGCCTCGACGACACCCTCCACCCGAAACACGGGGGCACGGGTCATACCGGCGTCAATCACCCGGGCATCGACTCCACCCGCGGTGCGGAGCGCGCTACACCCACGGTTGACCGAGGCGACCAGCGCCCCTTCGGTGGTTGCCAGCGGGAGATAGTACTCTCCGGTGGCCGCGCCGCCGTCAACGGGTAACGGCCCAGCGACGCCAAGCGGGAGCTGGGTCGCACCGAGCGCGTTTTCGATGTTGGTCTCGGCCGCGTCCGCGTTAAAGCCATACTCGCCAACCGTCGAGAGATCGGCTCCGGTTTCGGCTGTGATCACACGGCGACGAACAGCTGTCGCCGTGTCATGATCGACGTGCTCCTCAAGCTCGTGGAGCCGGAGTTCCCCGGCGCGGACCCGGTCGACGAGATCAGCAACATCACTCATGGGGAGAGGATGCGGTGGTGTGCGCTTGAGCGTTGTCGTTTCGGGGTGTGACAAGCCGGTATCGCGAAGCGTTTTGGCCTCGCACCCGCCACACCGACTATGACCGCGGCGGCGGACCTCATCCTCACGAACGCACGCGTCCACACACTGACATCGGCGTCGCTTGCAGCGGCCGAGACTCCGGATGCGGAGGCAGTCGCGGTGCGCAACGGGCGGATCGTACGGATCGGCTCGGCGTACGATCTTCGGTTTCTCGACGGCATCGACACCCAGGTGATCGATCTCGACGATCGGGTGTTACTTCCGGGATTTATCGATGCGCACACGCACCTGCGTCACACTGGCGAACGACTCACGAACGCTGACCTGACATCGGCCGAGGCACGCACAGCCGCCCTCGATCAACTGGCCGCATACGCCGACACCACCGAGGATGACTGGATCCTCGGCGTTGGATACGACGACAGCGGGTGGTCTGACGGTACACTCACACAGGCAGATCTCGACGCGATTGACCGGGATCGGCCGGTTGCCGCAATTCGGGTCGATCAACATCGCGCCGTGTGTAACCAGGCGGCGCTGGCATACTGTCGCGAGCACATACCTGAACAGTACGTCGAACCGCCGGAGACACCCCTAGGAACAGTTGTCGAGGATGCGGTTGGAGCGATCCGCGAGGCGGTGACACCTGGCGAATCTGGGACTGCTGCCGTACTCAAGACAGCCGTCGACCACGCGGTCAAGCAAGGGATCACAGGGGTCCACGAGAAGACGCGTTCAGCCACGGTCGCCCGCGTCTATCGCGAGCGGGCGCAGGCGGGCGATCTGCCAATCCGAGTGCGACTGGATTACTGGGTCGACTTTCTTGAGGCCCTACGCGAGGTCGGAGTCCGGACAAACCACGGGAGCGATCGCGTCGCCGTCGGAGCGATCAAGCTGCTGACCGACGGATCGGTCGGAGCCCGGACGGCCCGATTTGAGGAACCGTACGCCGACACAACACATCGTGGCGAGTGGGTACGCGAACCTGCGACCGTCGAGACACGCGTCAACGCGGCAGCCGATGCCGGCTTTCAGGTCGCTGTACACGCGATCGGCGATGCCGCTGTAACAGAAATCGTCGACACGCTCGCTGTGGCTGAGGGGAAACGACACCGGATCGAACACGCTGAATTCGCCACCGACGAGGCGATTGAGCGGATGGCGACCGCTGGAGTAATCGCGTCTGTTCAGCCGAATTTCCTGCGGTGGGCGGGAGCAGACGGGCTCTATGCACAGGCACTGGGGTCCGAACGCGCCACGCAGGCCGACCGGATTGGACGGCTCAACGCCGCGGGCGTGCCGCTGGCGTTCGGGAGTGACGGGATGCCATTAGATCCGCTGTACGGAATCGAACAGGTGACAACAGCTCCGACAACGGCGCAGACGCTGTCTGTCGGGACAGCACTCCGGGCGTATACCCATGGAAGCGCGTACGCTGGCTTCGATGAGGATCGTCTCGGGACAATCGAGTCCGGTAAGTTGGCGGATCTTGTCGTACTTGAGACGTCGCCGTGGGAACAGTCGCCCATCAGTGACATCGACGTGGCGATGACGGTCGTCAATGGAAGGGTCGTCCACGACGCGCGTTGAGACGATCGGTGACTATAGGCCGTATCGTCCGCATGCACGCACATGGACCTCGGGCTGACTGGTGACACGGTACTGTTGACCGCAAGCACGCGTGGACTGGGACTGGCCAGTGCTCGCGCCTTCGTGCGGGCCGGCGCAAACGTCGCGGTCTGTGGGAGCACCGCCGATAGCGTCGACGCAGCACGCGATGCACTCAAAGCGGAGACAGCGGGCAATAGCGTGCTCGCAACACAGACGGATATCACCGACCCGGAGGCCCTTGATGCGTTCATTGCTGCCACCGCCGAACGCTTCGATGGGATCGACCATGTCGTGACCTCGGCCGGCGGCGTGCCAAGTGGGGCGTTTCTTGCGATGGATCGGACGGACTGGCAGGCCGCCTACGAGTTGCTGGTGTTGAGTCACGTCCAGACGGTGACGACGGCTGCACCACATCTTGAAGCCAGCGATGCCGGGACGATCACGGCTATCACCTCAACGACTGTCCGCGAACCCATTGACGGGCTCGTGCTCTCGAACGCTGTCCGGCGGGCTGTCATCGGATCGATCAAGACGATTGCCCGTGAGTTCGCTCCCGACGTGCGGGCGAACGCCGTGCTTCCTGGCCCCTTCGAGACCGGGCGGATCGAATCGCTGATCGAACAAGCGATCAAGCGAGGTGAATATGAGAGCTACGACGCTGGACGAGCCGACTGGGCAGAGGACGTGCCACTCGACCGGATCGGCGACCCACAAGAACTCGGGGATGTTGTCGCGTTTCTCGCGAGCAACCGGGCACGGTTCGTAACCGGGACCGCAGTTCCGGTTGACGGCGGACGGCTACGCAGTTGAGAACTCAGGCCGTCCGCTCGTCGACGTCCTCAAGCGCCTCAATCACGGCGCTGTGATACGGATCAAGTCCGTAGTCGTACTGCTCGTCAGCGAGGCGATCGTACTCATCAACGGAGGCGTCAAACTGATCAATCCGGTCAAGCGTCCGGTTGGCGGTCTCGACAATCCATCGGTCGCGGACGCCCTCAGGGACGACCGTGATCGACTCCGGTCGAACCGAGACGTTCGTATCGCCAGTGTCGGTTTCGAAGGTTCGGGGCTTGCCGGCAACGGCGACGTACGCTGGGGGATCAAGGCTCCGGAGCGTTGAGGCCGCATCGGGCTGGTACTGGCCGGCGTAGACGAAAACCGTCCCGGTCGGATCGACGATTCGACCCTGCCAGTATTCGCTGTCCTCGCCGACATCCTCCGTTTCGGTGAGGGTGCCGACAAAGAAGATACGGTTGGCCCGCTCGCCGGTCGGCAAGAGGGCATACACCGGTGCTCGCTCGTCGTCAGACTCTTTGAACGTATAGGTCGCGTCGTTGAACTCGCGTGCGAAGGTTCGACGGGCAACCTCGCGGGTTGGCGTCTGGCTCATATCACATCGACCTCGCTTTGATCAGCGTTGTCTCGACATCGTCGGCCGCATCGAGTTCCCTGAGGTCCTCAACCAGCAGGTATCGCCCGAGAATAGGTCCCTCGACCCGGTAATACCGCCCCAGAATCGACGACCGCATTTCCTCGATGACGACGGTCGTATCGAGTGCGTCCATCGCCATATCCTTGGCCTCCTCAAGCGCGATTCCGGTCAACGCCTCAGTGGCCTCGCGATCGAAGATGACCTCGTGGGCATCGCGACCGTCGTCGAGAACACCCTTAATCCGGAGGTCAAACTCACCGTCGACATCGCCGTGTTCCGAACACCGCCCGTTTTGGAGCACCCGGGTGCAGTCGGGTTCGGGACAGCGCTTGATTAGCCCCGAACCGGACTGGATGTCAATCAGGGCCCCCTCAACGGTTTCGGTATCCTCACCGACATCGATGTCCGTTTCGAGCCGTTCGATCGTCGTCGTTCGGTTGAGTTTTACCGAAAAACGGCCCTGGTACTCGTCGGTCACGACGTTCTGGAGCCGATAGGCAGTCCCCTCCTCAAGAGTCGGGAGATCGGATTTGGCCCACTTGGTGAACTTGATCGTTCCCGTGGGATCACCAAGGAGTCCGACCTGTGCGACGGCGTCACTTCGGGGCTCCCAGAGATCGACGACCGTTGCCTCCACGGTGATCCACTGCTCTGGTGCGTCGACATCGGCGATCGCGGTGGCTTCGTCGTCGTCATCAAGGTCGTCGCGGTCGATACCGGCGCGATCAAGATAGTGGCTCACGACACTCCGACGGGCCTCCTCGACGGGTACGTTGTACTCGACGACGAGTGTTTCAAGTCGGGATGCGATATCCTCAGTCGACACGTCGAGGTGATCCGCGAACTGGTCACGGATATCCTCGGCATGCGCGTGTAAATCAGTCTCGCTCATGGTTGCCTGCCTCCGCGTGTGTGTCCAATGGGAGGCACCTAGCGGTTGGGACTCATTCTACATAAGGATATGTGACGGGAGATCTCGGCGTGTCAGACCGTCTCCGATGGAACTCAAAGCCCCGCGTTGCGGTGGCGTCTGAGTCGAAACAGTTGCTGGGCGTGGGACTGCTTGGCGAGGAGGACTTCCTCAAGCGACGGTGGATTCCGGACATTCATCCGATCAAGGACGGGTTCAGGGACCACCAGTGTGTCCGCGGGAACACCGGCATCAGCGTCGACCGCGAGGTGGGTGCGATCAAGTTTCATCACCGGTGGTACCGTGCCATCATAGTATTCCTCGTTGATCCGTTCGTGCTGACGGCGATGGATCAGGGCCCGATCGCCATCACCAGGTTCGACGTACAGTCGGCCCAGGTAGTAGCCGCCGGAAAACGGTTCGAACATGCGGTACGCTCACACACAGCAGGAGCGACGGTATAAATCTTCCTGCGGTACCGCGGTCACAGCGAGACTGCCGCCATGGCGATCATCGAGCTCATCATGAGGAAGGCAAACAGGACCGCGATGAGTTGGCTTCTGGTCAGCCCAAGCATGTCTTGGATGTAGGATGCCCGGACGCATAAAACATTCTGAGCTGTGGGAGGCAAAACCATGAGTGTGAGGGCACTCAATGAAGGGATATGAACATCGGAGTCATCGCGGACATCCACGGCAACAAGCCGGCGCTTGAGGCCGTCTTGGAGGCGATGCCGCCGGTCGACACCATCGTCAATGCGGGCGATATCGTCGGATACAACCCCTGGCCAGCGGACTGTGTCGCGCACATTAGAGAACGGGAGATTCCAACCGTCATGGGAAACCACGATCGAGCTGTCGCCGTCGGATCGACGTTTCGGTTTAACAAGCTGGCCAAAGCGGGCGTCAAGCACGCGCGCACCCAGCTTGATGACGACCAACGGGCATGGCTTAGGGAGCTCCCGGATCGTGATCGGGTGCTTGATGGACGCCTCCAGATCGTCCACGGTCACCCCGAAGATCCCGACCGATACACGTATCCGGCCGAGTTTAGCCCGGAGTTACTGGGCGATGAAGCGGTGCTGGTGATGGGACATACACACGTCCAGCATGCCGAGACCTATCCGGAGGGGATCGTCGTCAATCCCGGAAGCGTCGGCCAGCCGCGCGACGGCGATCCACGGGCAGCCTTCGCAGTTGTCGATCCGACAGCCCACGAGGTTGAGCTGCGCCGTGTGAGCTACGGAATCGATCGGGTTATCGACGCAGTTGAGGAGGCGGGGTTACCGAAGCGGATCGGCACACGGCTACTCAAAGGACAGTAACAGAGGGTCGCGGTACCGCTGTGACCGGCTCCTGTCCACCTCGCTCACTCTGACGGGGGCGCTCGTTGTGGGTATGGTGTGGGAATCGCCGGCAGTTGTCACCGGCGAGTCGTCCTTCCTCGCCCGGGTCAAACAAGTACCAGGGATTCCACCGTCGGGAGCTACTGACGGGGGCACCGGTATCTGGTGTGGTGGTCTCGGAAACAGCGTATCGGGTGGCGGGTCAGCGGACACAATGTCGTTGTCTTTTCTCCACCGTGTCGGCATCCGCTCCGGCCGACTCGCGTCGCGCTTTCGACCGGTTGGAAGCGCTTGCTTCGTGAGGCTGGAGAGCGGTCTTGAAAGATGCTGAGATCAGAACTGTCCCTGAACGATCTCAAGGGTGTCCTCGCGGTCATCCCAGTCAACGAAAACCGCAATCGAAGTGGCACTTGTGATCAGGTCTCGGATGTCGATCCGGGCTTCAGCGATAGGATCGACAATCTCGCGGAGAACACCGGGTCGATCGGGGAGTTCACCGCCGGTGATCCGGATGACCGCCACGTCCTCAGTAACGGTAATGCTTGAGAGTTGATCCTGATCGACGACCTCGGCGTGCAATACCGTTTCGGCCCGTTCGGCCTTCTCAGCGTCAACGTAGAAGGTAATCGAATCCATTCCCGAGGCGACGGCGTCGACGTTGATGTCCTCGTCACCAAGTGCACCCGCGAGCCGGTCAAGCATTCCTGGTGTGTTACGGATCGCGCGGCCGGCGACCGTTAGGCAGGCAAGCGGTTGTTCGCGCATGTCGACGATATTCCGAAATTCGCCCTCAATCCGGGTGCCGCCCGTTAGGAGGTCACCATGTTGGTAGTGGGTGACACGGACGTTGAGCCGGTTGTCCTTGTACGCGAGCGCCGAGGGGGCGACGACTTCAGCACCGCGAAAGGAGAGATTACGGAGTTCGTCGACGGTGATTTCTCCGACGTTCCGAGCACCTTCGACGACTGATGGATCGCCGGTCATGACCCCTTCGACGTCGGTGACAATAACAACCTCATCGGCGTGCATGTATTTGCCGAGCATGACAGCCGTGGTATCCGAGCCACCACGTCCAAGGGTGGTCACGTCGCCTGCAGCCGTCTCGGCGAGAAAACCGGTAATAACCGGCACAACATCGTCCATCTGGTCAGCGAGTTGATGCGCCAGTCGCTTGGTTTGAGTGACATCCACCTCGCCACGGTCGTCGGCAATGATCGGCCAGAGATCGTGACCGGGTTCGATAAACATCGCGTTGACGCCGCGGGCCGCGAGGGCCGCCTTCAGCATCCGCACCGAGGTTCGCTCGCCCATGCTGACGATCTCCGCCCGGTCGGCGTCCGGCGCGTCGAACGTGATGTTGTCGAGGAGTTCGTCGGTCGTATTGCCCATCGCCGAGGCAACGACAGCAATCTCGTGTCCCTGCTCGACGACATCGGCGATCGAGTCCGCTGCGCGATCAATGCGGTCACCCGTTCCGAGGCTCGTTCCACCGAACTTTGCTACAACTCGCATCGCTCGATCGCCCCCGTGGTGCTGGTCGCTCGGAATTTCATGAGCAACGATTCCGCGGCCGTGCGGTTAATTGTAGCGGTGACAGCCCCAATAAGGAGATCACAGCTCTGAGACGGAGTGTACGGTTGGCGCCTAATCGATCGTCGGAATAATGGCATTTATCCGGCCGGTGGGCGCCACAGCTTTTTATCCACTGAGGCGAACGTACCTCGGAAGGATGCACATCCGGGACGCTGTTGAGGCCGACGCGGACGCGATGGCCCAGATCGCCGACGCGCCGGTCGATGTTATGCGGAATCTCATTCATGACCGGACCGTTCGTGTCGCCGAACCGGATCAGCCGACCACAACCGATCCACATCAGGACGCCGATAACGGCGCCGCCGAGCTGCTGGGGTTCGTAAGCTTCGACGCGCAGGCAGACGTTGTCCACATCACCCAGCTTGATGGAACCGACAACGCGTGTGAGGAGCTGCTGAGCGAACCAATTCGGTTCGCAAAACAGGAGGCGATGGATGTCGAGTTACTTGTCCCACTGCCAGAGGAGTCCTTAGCGGGCGTCGCCGAGCGGGTTGGCTTTGATCGTCGTGGTCGCGGCCCACAATTCAACGGGACGCCGACCATCCGATACCGGCTCGAACCATGAGCGAGCCGCCAGCGGGCCCGCACAGACGCGACCAGCAGGCCATACCAGTGGGGGAGATCAGGCGAACTTCCGGATGGTGACCTCAAGTGTGTCGAGATCAACGACCGGTGCGTACCCGGCGTCAGGATCAATGTTGACGCTTCGCTGGAAGGCTGTCTGAGCCTGCCAGCACCCGGAATTAATTGCGAGCACGTTGTGATACTGGCCGTAGCCGAGTTTGTGCACGTGGCCGGTATGGAAGATGTCGGGGATATCATCAATAACGAGATAGTCCTCCGATTCGGGGGCCAGCCGGTTGTGACCACCGTACTGTGGCGCGAGGTGACGCTTTTTCAGCAGGTGATACATCGGCTTGTGAGGATCGTCGTAGCTGGCCTTCTCGGTGGAGAGTTCCTCAATGAGTTCATCTAGCGACACCCCG
>JBKHFN010000026.1:0-11487 GCA_046540195.1 Salinarchaeum sp. | reverse complement strand
CTATGGCCAACCTGATTGAGGCCGAGGTCGACGCGACGGAGCTCCAGGCCGTCCTTGACTCGTTCGACCGCATCGGTACGGCCCACGACTGTACGGTCCAGGCCGTCGACGCTCGATACGTGGCCGGTCGCGAACACGTTCAGACGGCCGTTAATCACGCTACGCGAGCACTCGCCCGTGGCAATGCCATCGCTCATGATCCCGGTGTCGAGCTCCTCCTGTATCTTGCCGGCACGCGACAGATCGAACGGGCAATGGAGATCGGACTTGACGCCCGGGAAATGCCGGCGGTCATCGTCGTCGCTCCAGCCGGTCCTGCCGCCGATATTGCGGGGGCTACACAGGCGGTTCGTGATCTCCCTCAGGTGACTCAAACGGCGATTGATGTCGGCGACCCAGAGCAACTCATGGCGTGGTTCGATATCGATGATGCTGAACAGGCGGCGACCGCTACCGACCTCGAAACGCTCGTCTGTGAACGGGTTGCGCTTCTGGCAGTCGAGTCCTGAAGGCTTCGGCAGACACTAGTTGAGTGCTCCAAAGCCCCTGTATGCGCGTTAGCGTCATCGGCGGAAGTACCGTCTCGATGGACACCTATGAGCAGGCCCGAGCTGTCGGTCAACACCTCGGCGAGCGCGGCCACACAGTGGTCTGTGGCGGCCTCGGCGGCGTCATGGAGGCCGTCTGTCGTGGCGCAACCGACGCCGATGGACGAACGATCGGCATCCTTCCGTCGGCAGATCCCGCCGACGCCAACGCGTACGTGGATATCCCGATTGCGACCGGCCTCGGTGACGCCCGAAACGCACTCGTGGCGTACAACGGCGCTGGCGTGATCGCCATCGATGGCGCCTACGGGACACTCTCGGAGATCGCGCTGAGCTTGAACGCCGAGCGGCCGGTCGTCGGACTTGACACCCACGCGGTTGAAGGCGTGAAGGCGGTTGACACTCCGCTGGCGGCGGTCGACGCAATTGAGATGGCCGTCGATCACGATGATAACGACGCTCACTCGCCGTTGTCACCCGACGGCCGGTAATGGACTCTGGGGTGACGGAGCCTGCAAGAGTTAAACCGTCGCAGACCGTGTAATTGGGCACATGGGATATGAGTATCCCGGGGACGCCCACCAGCGGTTAGTGGCGTCCTACGCCGACGACAAGGAGCCGTTCCCGACTGATCCCGACATGGACTTTCCCCACCGGGGTCACCTGCGGGACGAAGCGACCCTCCTCCGGAAGCTACTATTTCCCCGCTGTTGGAGTGGCGGTGCCCTCCTCGGTGACGCCGATGCGGTTCACGAGCAACTCGAAGCGTTTGGCGAGTACTGTTATCGCGGGATCGATCCGTACACCGACACCGATCCGACCGGGATCGTTGATGAACTCCTTGACCGGCTACCGGCTATCCGGACAGCGGTGAAAAAGGATGTCGAGGCCGCATACAAGGGCGATCCGGCCGCCAAGGCATATCTTGAGGTGATCCGTTCGTACCCTGGCGTCCACGCGATTATGGTCCAGCGTGTCGCCCACGAGTGCTACGAACTGGGAGCGCCGGCGTACGCCCGGGAACTCACCGAGTACGCTAAATCACAGACCGGCATCGATATTCACCCTGGTGCGACCATTGGCGAGTACTTCTTTATCGATCACGGCACCGGGGTGGTGATCGGTGAAACGGCGACGGTCGGTGACTGGGTGCGTATCTACCAGAACGTCACGCTCGGAGCGTTACACTTTGAGGAGCGTGAGGACCGCGAACACATGCTCAAGAAGGGTTACAAACGCCACCCCGATGTGGGCGATCACGTGGTGATTGGCGCCGGATCCAACATCCTCGGCCCGGTCAGTATCGGCGACCACGTCAGTATCGGTGCGAACTCGTGGGTGACCGAGGATATCCCCGAGCGCACGAGCGTCTTCATCTCCGATCATCCCGAACAGAAACACAAGCCACGCCAGCCCTGATGGAGTTCCTCTTTCAGCAGAGTTGTGCCTATCACAGACGAGTTTCAGCAATACGCAGATAAGAAGGCGTGAGACGGCGTTCTAACGCCGTCCACACTGAATCACGAAATCGTATTCGCAGCAACTGCTACAACTCGAGACCAAAGGGGGCAGCGTCTGGCGCCTCCACGACGGTCTGGCACATAAGCGTCGCCGCGTCGTCGAGATCCGTAAGATCGACCACTTCAACGGGCGTGTGCATATACCGGTTTGGCAGTCCCAGGTTCAATGCGGGGGTACCTCCTGCCTGCGTGTAGAAGGCATCAGCGTCGGTGCCCGTCCGAATCCCCGCAGCGGACAACTGGACATCGACATCTGCGGTCTCGGCGGCCGACCGAACCGCGTCGACAACGACCGGGTGATTTGCACTCCCTCGTCCGACAACCGGCCCGCCCCCGAGTTCGACATCGGCGGCTTTGTCACTCGGCGCGCCCGGGTAGTCTGTAGCGTGGGTCACATCGACGGCGATAACAGCATCGGGAGCTAACTCCTCGCCGACCATCCGGGCGCCCTTGAGGCCAACCTCCTCTTGGACGGTCGAGACCGCATAAACCGTTGCCTCGACATCCGCCTCGGCCGCCCGTCTGAACGTCTCGGCGGCGACCCAGGTTCCAACGCGGTTGTCCAGTCCACGCCCGGCGACGCGGTCCTCCTGGAGTTCCGCAACGGTCGTCGCGACTGTCACTGGATCGCCGACCTCAACGAGCTCGCGCGCCGCCTCGCCGTCTGCAACGCCAATATCGACGTGCTGCTCGGCGATGTCGTCGTAGGTTTCATCATCCTTCTCTCGGAGATGGATCGCCGTCTGCCCGATGACGCCATTGACGGGGCCATCAGACCCGTGGATCTGCACGTGTTGACCACGGCTGACCGTCCGGTCGGCGCCCCCAATCCGTCCGAGATGGACGAAGCCGTCATCGTCGATCCGCCGGACAATATAGCCAATCTCGTCGGCGTGACCAGCGACCGCCACTGCCGGACCATCACCCTCGTATACGGCGACGGTGTTCCCGTACTCGTCGGTGTGAAGTTCGTCTGCGTACGGCTCGACGTACTCACGCCAGCGGCGCTGACCGTCAAGCTCGTATCCCGAGGGACTCGGAACCTCAAGTAACTCCATCAGAAAGGTACGTGCCTCGTCGTCCATAGGTGTGGTTTGACCGCGGCGGATAAAGACCCTTGGACGCTAATCAATGGTCCTGTGACAAACATCATGCCCGGGGAGGGGTTCGAACCCTCGACCTCCGCATGTCCCAGGTTCGAGGCTCGGCGGGCCTCGGTGTGGGACTGCCGCACCGAAACTCGGAACCCTATGAGTGCGGCGCTATAACCACTAAGCCACCCGGGCGCAGTTGCACCTACTGCTGCCGGCGGTTTTAATCCTTCCTATCGGCACTGATTGGCCCGCCGATTTTAAGCCATCTCGAAGTAACTACCACGTATGGATACGCCCGGTGCCGTCAATGAGGCCCTTGACGGCGAGTCCGTCATCGCCGATGTTGCACTCGGTGGTGACGACGCGTTGTTTGTCACCCCGACGCGCACACTGATCTACCGTGGCGAAGGGCTCCTGAGCGACGAGTCCGTCGAGGTGTACGATCACGATGTCGAGCGATTCGACCTCTCTGAGGGCCGACGGAAGGCGACACTCACACTTGTGACCCCGCTCGGCGATGAGGAAGCCTTCTCGATTCCCACACGTCAGACCGATGCGGTTGTTCCCCCCGTGTTGTCGGGGATCCTCCACGCTCGTGGTGTTCTTGAGGCCGACGAGTCGATTCACGAACTCTACCGGTTTAATGAACTCACGCTGGTGCTCACCCCACAGCAGTTACTCAAACACGTCGGCTCTCCCGTCTGGGCGTCTGACTACGAGGCATATTCGTTTGCTGACGTGACGGGATTTGATGTTGAGCGCGGCGATGTCGCCTCACAACTGATTCTTGAAGTTGACGGACGTCCCCAGCGGATCAAGACGCCCCAGCCAACCGCGCGGGAGATTGAACACCACCTTGATGACCTGATCCGGGCGTATCACGATCTCCCAGAGGACGCCGATCTCTCGACGGCACTCGCCTCGCCGGATGACACCGACGGCTTGGATGATGACTCGACGGCCGATCGCAGTCCAATGACGTTCGATACCGGTGTTGACCCGCTTGATCCCCAGCGCGAGACCACCGCATCGACGGAGAATACCGGCTCGACTGGGCAATCAGCACTCACCGAGGCCGGCTTTGAGCCAGCGGGAGCCTCGACATCGTCAGTTCAACAGGAGCTCAGTGCCCTCCGTGAGCAGATTGAGGAACAACAGCGACTGCTCCGTCAGCAACAGGAGACGATTGAGCAGCTAATTGAGGAACTCCGTCGCGGCCGGTAGGGGGCTACTCGGAGGCGTCCTGTGCCGGCGCCGTCGCGTGTTGCTCGGTCTCCGATGTGCCACAGGCTGGCATCATCCACTCTGCTGGACAGACATTGGAGAAACTACTCTGCAGGAGATTGAGCCCAGCGAAGGCTGGAATGATCAAGAAGAGGGGGCTAATGAAGTACGCGAGAGCCGTCCCGATCGTGATCACGATGCCGGCCATCCGCCGGACCTGATTCTCGCATGGTTGTGCCATAATTATACAATTATCCCAGGGCTGCACCCGTATGGGTGTGTCGGACCTGACACCCCAGAGTGGACGTTTGAGCCCTCTTAGGCCGGTGTCTGGTCTCTCGTCGGGGTTGTGAGCCATGCAGTAAATAACCACTACAAGTCGTTGAGCAGTCCGGTGAGCTCGTCCACCGCAGCGTCCGTGAGCGGCTGATGCGGTGACCGCGGGTATCCTGCTGGTGCCCCGCGTTCACGCATCGCCCACTTGAGCCCCGAGATACCGTACTCGGCTGTGACTGCCTCGTTGAGCGCGAGCAGATCGGCGTTTTGAGTTCGTGCTCGCTCTTGATCGCCCGCCTGCGTGGCCGTGTAGATCTCCCGGACACGGGTCGGTGTGAGATTGGCGATAGCCAGGATTCCGCCCGTGGCCCCGGCGGCGAGGATGGGTGCGAGCACACCGCCGGCACCGACGACGAGATCGAACACCGCGGCTTCCGTCCGGTTGAGCACATCGAGTGCGGCGGCAACGTCCCCTGAAGAGTCCTTCATACCGACGATGTTCGGGTGGGTCGCGAGGGCGTCGACCGTCTTTGGTGTCAGCTCGACCCCGGTAAACACCGGCACCGCATACAGATATACCGGAAGCGGTGATACGTCGGCGATTTCGCGGTAGTACGCCTCAAGCGTCGCCTGATCATGGTTATAGTAAAACGGTGTGACCACCAGTGCGGCGTCGGCGCCGGCGTCGGCGGCGACGGCTGTGTTCCGTAACGTCTCCGCCTGTCCCGGCGCGCCGGTCCCCGCGATCACCGGCACCGAGGCCGCCTTGACGACTGTCTCGATGACGGCTCCACGCTCTTCTGGTGTCAGTAACTCGGCCTCACTAGTTGACCCACACGGAACAACGAAGTCGACGCCGCGATCCTCCACCCAGTCGACCAGTGCGGCCAACCGGTCGTGATCAACGGCGCCATCGGTATCGAACGGCGTGACGAGCGGCGGTCCGATTCCGTCCATGCCGTGGTATCCGACGGATGTGAGTTGACCCTTTCGGCCGCGGGCTTGTCGACATCCGTGGTGTTCCAACCGTGCTGACGGAACGCCTATGATCCACCGGTATCTAGAACCCGCCGTGCGAAGTATTACACGTGGTAGCGGCGACCCGACGGTCGCGGTCGTCGGGGGAATCCACGGCGACGAGCCCGCCGGCGAGGCCGTTATCGACCGACTTGAGAAGGCAGAGCTGGAACTTGATGGCACGGTCAAGCTGATCGTGGCCAACGAACGGGCACTCGATGCTGAAGTTCGGTATACTGATTGTGATCTTAACCGCTCGTTTCCCGGCGACCGCGACGCTGACGAGTACGAGGCGCGACTGGCGGCAGACGTCTATGATGCTGTCGAGGACGCCGAAGCCGTCCTCGCATTACACACTAGCCACAGCCTGCCCCCACCATTTGCTATTTTCAGTGGGCTGACCCCATCGATCCGGCGGACCGTCACCGGGATGCCGGTCGACTTTGCGGTCGACTCCTCGGCCCTGCGTGGAACAACGCTTGATTCGGTTCACCCCGGAACCGTCAGCATTGAGGCGGGCGTCCAGGGCAGTGAGGAGGCCGTCTCGTTTGGGACGCTCGCTAGTCTTGCCTTCCTCCGGGCCCATCGCGTGCTCGTCGATGGCCCCCCGGTGTACACCTCCGTGCGTCGGATCAAGGCCCACAAGGAGATTGCCAAGGGTGGTGGAACCCCGCGGCTGTACTACCGTAACTTCCGGCGGATTCCTGAGGGGGCCCTCTACGCCGAGGATGATGAGGTGACCTACCGTGCTGCGGACCCGAACACGGTGTTGGTTCTCGCAAGCGAACACGGCTACGAGGACATCTTCGGCATGCTTGGCGAGTACGATGGCACCATCGAACCGGCCGAAACAGACCACTCCATGAACGGAGCGTAATCCATTTCTCGCTCATCCCGATAGCTGAGATATGCCTCTTGACCCGGACGCCCGCGACGCCTATCACGAGGCCGGCGAGATTCTTGCACAGGTCCGTGCGGAGACTGTTGATCGAATCGAAGTCGGCGCCGAGCATCTCGCTGTCGCCGAGTTTGCGGAAGAGCGGATCCATGAGCTCGGCGGCGAACCGGCTTTCCCGCTGAACATCAGTATCGACGAGGAGGCCGCCCACCGGACCCCGGCGATTGACGATGACGCCACTTTCGGATCGGACCTCGTCAATATCGATATCGGCGTCCACGTCGATGGATGGATCGCCGATTCCGCGATCACCGTCGATCTGACCGGCAACCACGAGCCGCTTGTTACCGCCAGTGCCGAGGCACTTGAGGCAGCCATCGAGCGCGTTGAGGCCGGCGTCGACACGGCCGAGCTTGGCGCAACCATCGAGGAAACGATCCGTGAGCACGATTACAAGCCGGTCGTTAACCTCACCGGCCACGGGCTTGACCGGTACGAACAGCACACCGATCCGACAATTCCCAACCGCTCGGTTTCTAGCGGCACCACCCTTGAGGCCGGTGACGTCATCGCGATTGAGCCGTTTGCGACCGATGGCTCTGGGAAGGTCATGGAGGGCTCAAACGAGGAGATCTTCGCGCTTGACGCCGAACGGTCGGTCCGCAACCGGGACGCCCGACAGGCGCTCGAACAGATCACCAGCGAGTTCCGAACGCTTCCGTTTGCCACCCGGTGGCTGGATGTCCGACGCCCGGCGATGGCGATCCGCCGTCTCAAGCGTCAGGATATCGTTCATGGGTATCCCGTCCTCAAGGAGGGCGATGGCACTTTCGTCAGTCAAAAAGAGCATACTCTGATCGTCACCGAGGACGGCTGTGAGGTCACGACGCGCGCCGAGTAGTCCGCTCAGGGTTTATTTTACTTCGGCCGGTGCACTTGGGTATGGAGCAAGTCTTCGCGCCGTGGCGGATCGAGTGGGTTACCCGTGACGAACCCGCCGAGTCGGCGGACCGGTGTGTGTTCTGTGCCTTCCCTGAGGCGGATGACGATCGGGAGAATCGGATCGTTGCGCGGAGCGAGCACGCCTTTGTCATTCTTAACAACTATCCCTACAACCCGGGACACGTCATGGTCGTCCCCCGACCTCACGGTGGCCGACTACAGGATCTCTCTGATGACGTGCTCCTTGATCATGCTCGACTGAAGACCCGGACGATCGACGCACTTGAGACGGCGATGGACCCCGATGGGTTCAACGTCGGGCTCAATCTCGGCGGCCCGGCGGCCGGTGGTTCAATTGATGATCACGTCCACACCCATGTCGTTCCACGGTGGGACGGTGACGCGAACTTCATGCCGGTCATCGCTGATACGAAAGTGATCGTTGAAGCGCTTGAGGATACCTACGACCGGCTACACGAAGCCTTTGCCGCCCAACAGGGAACCGAGACCTCCGACCCCGACATGGCCGTCCAAATCACGGCCCCGCGATCGCGCTGAGCGATACGCACAAACGTCCGCCGACCTAACCATCGGTCGTGTCACGCCGACGCGCGGTTCGTCGTGCGGGTCTGGTGGTCCTCGCCGGCAACGTAGGGCTGTTCGCGCTCAAGGCCATTGCCTGGTGGCTTTCCGGGAGTTTCGCAGTCGGCTCCGAGGCCATCAACAGCCTCGCCGACTCGGCATACAGCCTGGTGGTTGTCGGCGGGCTCTATTTGACGACCCAGCCCCCCGACATCAAACACCCACACGGCCACGAACGGATTGAACCGTTCGTGTCACTACTGATCGCAGCAGCCATTCTCGCAGTCGCTTCCGCCCTACTGTACGGCGCCGTACAGGCCGTCCTCGGCCCCACCCCGACGCCACCAACTGGGCCGACCGCTCTGTTTGCCCTTGGAACGACGCTGGTGATCAAGTACGGCCTGTACTGGTACGCCATGCGCGTCGGCGAGGCCCACGGATCACCGGCAGTGAAAGCGTCGGCGGTCGACAACCGAAACGACATCCTCACTGCCGGAGCGGCACTTGTCGGTGTCGCTGGTGCGCAGGCTGGGATCCCGGTCCTTGATCCGGTCGCCGGTGGCGTAGTCGCGCTGTTTGTCGGCTATACGGGCGTTGAGGTCGGACGCCGCAATCTCGATTATCTCGTTGGGGCCGCCCCACCGGAGCAACTCCGTGAGGAGATCCTCACACAGGTGCGATCGCACCCCGAGGTTCAGGGGGTTCATGACGTTGTTGCCCACTATGTCGGCCCGGAGGTCGATGTCTCCTTGCATGTTGAGGTTGCCGGAGAGATGTCGCTCCGAGACGCCCACGAGATCGAGACGCAGATCGTTCAGGCGGTTGAGGCGCTTGATGTCGTTGATGATGCGTTCGTTCACGTTGACCCCCGTGAAGAGTGGAAGGACTCAGTCGATACGGCACCCACCCCAGGGACCGACCGAAGCGGTTAGGCCATCCCGTGTGAATACCCGGTGATGGACGCCGATCCCGTTTCCCTCGGGGTTGAACTGCTCGCTCGCGTCGATGCTGAGGAGCTCTCGGTCGCCGCCGCGGTTGATCGCATTGAGACTATCACGACGGATCCCCACCTCACGCGCCGGATTCTCCGCGTCGCCGAGACAGAGGGAGCGATCGACCGCGACGGGCAGCGCATCTCGCCGAATGGACCGGCAGTCGACTTCGAGGCGGCCGTGATAACAAAGGAGGGGGAGTTTACCTGTCGTCGGTGTGGCGCCGACATCTCGACCGGATACTTTCTCAACCTTGACGCCGGCGAGGTTGGGCCGTTTGGCTCCTCGTGTATCCGCAAGGTCACCGGTCGTGAGTGACCCCTCCGATGGCGATTTCGCGGGGATCGAACCCCTCAAGAGCGTGGGGTCCTCTCGCTGATGCATGGCCAGCCTCGGTACGGCGGATGCCGCGCCCGGCGAACTAGATACCGGGCGACTTGAGATCGGAGAGATGCGCGATGGGACTCCCGCCCGGTTGCCCGTTGCCGTCATTAATGGGGCCAACCGAGGCGAGACGCTGTACCTGCAGGCGGCGAGTGATGGCGACGAACTCAACGGCATTGGGGTTATCAAGGAGGTCGTACCGAAGCTGGACCCGGCGATCCTCTCGGGAACGATCTATATTGTTGGCATCGTGAACTACTACGGCTTTCAGACTGCCGAGCACCGAAATCCGATCGATGACACGAAGGTCAACCGTGCGTACCCCGGCAACGCCGACGGTTCGACCACCGAGCGGATCGCCGCCGCGACCTTCGAGGCAGCCACGAAGGCCGATTACATTCTCGACTTGCACCAGGGGTCGACCAGCCGGATGATCGAGGAGACCCGTGTCCGGTGTGGCCGTCGCCACCGCCTACACGATCGGTGTCTCGAACTCGCGAAGGTTTTCGGCTGCGGATACATCCTCGATAAGAAGGGGCCGGACAACCAGCTCGCTCGCGTCGCCCCGGATAAGGGAATTCCGGCGATCGATCCCGAGTTGGGGGCCAGTGTCGGATGGGATGCCTCTGCCATCCGTGCCGGCGTCAACGGCGTGTTCAACGTCCTTCGGTATTATGACTTCCTTGACGGGGCGATCGTCACCGAGCCACAGGTCCGTGCTTCTGGCTTTGACCAATATGGGTCTCCGGTCGGCGGCGTCGTTGACTTTAAGCCTGATCTTGGTGACGAGGTCACAACGGGTGATACGCTCGCAACCGTCTCGACTGTTTTTGGCGAGACCAAGGCGACAATCACCGCAACCAATGAAGGCATCTTCTGGCGGACCCGACGACTCCCGCAAGTCGCGACCGGAGAGTACATCTGCTCGGTCGGGACCGGCGTCGACCGGTACTGATCAGCGCTCAGGGTGGATCGGGGCGTCAAAGCCTCCGCGGATCAGCGGCTTGGCAATGTGCCGTCGCGCTACTGGCGGCACCTCATACCACCCGCGTTCGAGCGTTCGATCAAGCGGCGCTTCGATTTTCCCTGGCGCGGTTGTTTTGCACCTCCGGCAGCGATAGCCCTGTCCGGCCCCGGCGCTTTCCATTGACCGGCCACAGTCCGGACACGTTGGAACAACCCGTTTTGAGCGTGATAACGAGCGAACTGCAAACTTCTCAAGTTTGATTGTTCCCTCAGTTACCTCACCACAGACTGTGAGCCGATCACCGACGCGAAGTGCACGCACCCGATCACGGAACCGCTTGGTCGGCTCAAACGCTGCACACTCTACACTTGTCTCTTCATCGGCAAGTTCGAAGAACACGTGTCCTCCCGGGCGTGTCTCCGGTGGCTGACTGACCGTTCCTGTCGTTTGAACACACATCCCGTTGTCAGTGTTGGCGAGCGATACCTCCTGCAAGTGGGCGTCTGTCCCCTGGTTTGTCACGTAGCGGTGGGTTCGATCAATCGGCTCGCTCTCGATGGCGTTGCTCACTGCCTGGAGCGCGTCCGGATCATCACCACGGATGCCGTATAAGACCGGCCCCGGCGTGTGCGGCACACAGACCGGGACGTCAGCAGTTCGGTCGACCGTATCCCACACGCTCGGATACCACCGGTCTGCGGCGGCAAACACAGTATCCAACTCGACCTCTCGCTGGGTTCCCCACCGCTCAGTCGGGCGGTATGCCAACCGTTCGTAGGTCCAGTCGTCCCAGGCGCGCCACGCCCCAAGCGCTGCTAGTGCGCCGATCACCCCGCGCCCGTTGTCCCAAGTGGCGTGCTGATAGCCGTGTTGCTCAATCAATGTGAGCGCCCGAACGCGGGTGACGCGGGTGCGCATCGCGGCCCGACTGTAGGTCCCGACATCGTCCGGAATCGCCTCGGCGTCATGATCAGCAACGACGACACCGGGGTTTGTCCGGGCACTCTCGCGCTCGGCGAGGTCATCAACGAGCGTCTGGGCCG
>JBKHFN010000025.1:0-11624 GCA_046540195.1 Salinarchaeum sp. | reverse complement strand
TATCTCCTCGTCTCAACGGCCATCGATGCAGATCGCCGGGCCGCACTCGCTGAACGTGGCGCGACGCTTATCACCGCCGGCACGGAGCGTGTCGACCTGCCGGCAGCACTCAACGCGCTGTCGGCCGAAGGGATTGATCGACTGCTCGTTGAGGGGGGCGGTGAGTTGCTGTTCTCGCTATTCGAGGCGGAACTGGTCGATACAGTATCGGTGTACGTTGGACCGATGCTCATCGGTGGACGCGACGCACCGACGCTCGCCGACGGCGAGGGGTTCGTCGAGTCGTTCCCGCGGGCCACCCTCGAGTCGGTCGAGCGACTCGATGAGGGCGTGCTGTTGCGGTGGACGTTATAAGCCGTCACACAACGTTTTTGTGGACCCGCGGCGGACCGATTACATGGCGAATCACGTATCCGGCGCCGGATCGGGCGACACGCCGTTTTCGAAGAAATTGGACGTTCCAGAGGCGCTGACCTTCGACGACGTCTTACTCCGACCACAGCGCAGTGCGATCGAACCCGACGAGGCTGATCTCTCCTCGCGGGTCTCACAGAACGTCGAATTGAACGTGCCGGTGCTGTCGGCCGCGATGGATACCGTTACCGAGGCGGAGATGGCCATCGCAATGGCCCGCGAGGGAGGGCTCGGAGTGCTGCACCGCAACCGGGACATCGACTGGACCATCGAGGCGATCGAGAAGGTCAAACGGGCCGACGATCTCGTGATCGACCGCGAAGATGTCGTGACGGCCAGTCCGGACCAGTCGGTTCGGGCGGTTGACGCGATGATGAACCAGGAGGGCATCGGCGGCGCCCCGGTCGTTGATGCGGAGGACCGGGTTCTCGGCATCATCTCCGGAACGGACGTCCGGCCCCACCTCGAGGTTGGCGAGTCCGATCCCGTCGAGGCAGCAATGACCGACGAGGTCATCACCGCTCCCCAGGATGTTACCCCGCGAGAGGCCTTTGAGTTGATGTACGACCACAAAATCGAGCGCGTGCCGGTCGTCGACGAGTCCGACCGCCTAATTGGACTGGTGACCATGGAACGCGTCCTTGAACGCGAGGAGTATGGCCAGGCGATCCGTGATGATCAGGGCCGACTCCGAGTAGGGGCCGCGGTGGGACCGTTCGAGGTCGAGCGGGCGACCCGCGCCGACGAGGCGGGGGTCGACGTGCTGTTCATCGACTGTGCACACGCCCACAACGAGAATGTCATCGAGAGCGCCAAGGACATCACCGCAAGCGTCGACGCGGACGTTGTCGTCGGAAACATCGGCACACGCGAGGCCGCCGCCGACATGGTCGACTTCGCCGATGGGGTTAAGGTTGGGATCGGGCCCGGATCGATCTGCACCACGCGCGTCGTCACCGGGGCGGGAATGCCCCAGATCACCGCTGTCGCTCAGGTGGCCGACGTAGCCGCCGAGCACGACGTACCGGTGATCGCCGATGGCGGGATCCGCTACTCCGGCGACGCCATCAAGGCGATCGCCGCCGGCGCCGACGCGGTGATGCTCGGCTCATACCTCGCAGGAACGGACGAGGCGCCCGGTCGGGTGGTGACGATGAACGGCAAGAAGTACAAACAGTACCGAGGGATGGGCTCTGTCGGGGCAATGAAGTCCGGCGAAGGTGACGAGAACCGGTATCTCAAGGACATCTCCGACGACGAGGAGTTCGTCCCCGAAGGCGTCGAGGCGGCCACCCCCTACAAGGGAAGCCTATCGAGCGAACTGCACCAGCTCACCGGCGGGATGCAGTCGGGGATGGGCTATGTTGGCGCCGAGACGATTCCGGCGTTCAAAGAGCGGGCGGAGTTCGTGCGTGTCTCCGCGGCGGGCCAACGCGAGAGCCACGCCCACGATGTCGTCATCACTGACGAGGCGCCAAATTACAGTCCCGAGGATGCGTGAGCGGGCCGGGAGGGATTTGAACCCCCGACCGACGGATTAAGAGTCCGTCGCTCTGCCTGACTGAGCTACCGGCCCAAGCAGCTTTCCGTTGACGAGGCGCACCCAAATAGGTTTCCTTCGCGGCGCGGTCCGATCGGCTAAGAGTAGCAGACACCGGAGCGGAGCGGCAGGCGATTCCCCGGTCGTTAAGTACCATGCGCAGGTACAACTCTCGTACTATGAGTCGCGGGGTAGCGGTGGCGGCTATGGCGTCTTACGCAATCCTTGGGTGTGGGAGTGTGGGGTTCACCGTCGCCGAGCGGCTGACAGAGCAGGGCAAGGACGTGCTCATCGTCGAACAGGACGCGAGCCGCGTCGAGACACTCCGAGATCAGGACCTCAACGCGAAACAGGGTGACATGACCGATCCGGAACTGGCCGCGGATCTGGCCGACCGGGATGTCATCCTGATCATGGCCGCCGATACCGAGACCAACGCGACGGCCGTCTCGAATATCCGCGCCGAGAGCGAGAAGCCGTTCATCGTTGTCCGGGCAAACGACCCCGTCTCAAGTGATGAACTCGAAGCTGCCGGCGCGGACGTCGTCATTACCTCCGCCGAGGTCATCGCCGAGTACGCACTCCGGTCGCTTGAGTCGGGCGAACTCGAACACAAGACGGCACAGCTCTCGGAGGTGATCACCGGCACGACCGGCCGCCTCGGGATTCTCACGCGCAACAATCCCGATCCCGACTCGATCGCGTCGGCGGCCGCGCTCGTCGAGATTGCCGAGCATCTCGGAGTTGACGCGGACATCCTCTATGAGGGCGGACTCGGCCACCAGGAGAACCGGGCGTTCGTGAACCTGCTCGGACTGGAGTTACTCGACTGGGACGAGGTCAACCGCAACGAGTACGACACGATCGCGCTAGTCGATTACGCCAAGGCCGACAGTCTTGAGTCTGAAATTGACATTCTCATCGATCACCACGAACCAGAGGAGGACGTCGACGTGGCCTTCAGCGACGTCCGCCCGAGTATGTCCTCGACGTCGACCATCCTGACCAAGTACGTCCAAGAGTTCGACATGAAGGTCAGCGAGGCAGTGGCGACGGCCCTACTCTATGGCATCCGCAACGAAACACTTGATTTCAAGCGCGATACGACACCCGCCGATCTGACCGCCGCCGCGTACCTCCATCCGTTCGCTGACCACGATACCCTTGAGCAGGTCGAGTCGCCGTCAATGTCACCGGAAACCCTCGATGTACTCGCGGAGGCAATCCAGAACCGCGAGGTCCAGGGCTCACACCTCGTCTCGAGTGCCGGGTACATCACCGATCGCGAGGCGCTCACGCAGGCGGCCCAGCACCTGTTGAATCTTGAGGGGATCAC
This sequence comes from Salinarchaeum sp., assembly GCA_046540195.1. Taxonomy (GTDB): domain Archaea; phylum Halobacteriota; class Halobacteria; order Halobacteriales; family Salinarchaeaceae; genus CAZFMU01. The sequence continues at coordinate 8,334 of JBKHFN010000025.1, read as the reverse complement.
GACAACAGCCGTCTTCGGTATTGCCGAGGACACCATCTACGTGGCCGCTCGCTCAAAGGACATCCGACTCGACATCCGAAACGTCCTGCAGGACGCCTACAGCGAGATCGGTGACGCCGCGGGACACTCGACGCAGGCGAGTGCTGCGATTCCGCTTGGTATCTTCACCGGTATCGAGGTGACCGAGGACAACCGCGAGACGTTACTCGAACTCACCGAAGAGGCCGTCAAGGGCAAGCTTTTCACGGCGATGGGTGTCGAGAGCGACGGAAACGGCTCCTGACGCGATCACGCCGCCTCGTCGTCGTCCTCGTCGGAGCTTGAGAGTTGCTCGACGACATCGCTCACGAGAATGACGTCCCCAACCGCCTGGATCCTCCGGTAGGGAACCATCACACCACGGTGACCATTGAGGCGGGCGTTGAGAAGGTCGCCATTGACCTTGTGTAACGCAAGTCCGGTGACGTGTTCGGCATCAAAATCGAGTTTGACGTCCTCTACCTGACCGACGTAGACCCCGTTTGTTGAATAGACCTCTCGGCCGACGAGGTTCGTGATCTCCTGTGGTTCAGTCTCCATAGGCGCTAGCTATCAGAGCGGGCTCTTAACTTTTCGTTGATGCCAGGGGGCTATCGCCCCAGCAGATTCACAGGGACGCGTCGTAGCCGGCGAGTTCGACCTTCGAGGTAAGTGTCTCGCGGTCAACCTCAACCGCATCCGCGGTCTCAACGACCGCGACATCCTCGTACCGGTCGGCATCGGCCGATTCGACACCATCAGCCATTTCCAGTGCCGTCTCGACGACCGATTCACATCCTTCGCAGGTCATCCCTGTGACCGTTATTTCCTCTGACATTGGATGTTGATATCGGACGGCTGGTATCAATCTTTTTGCTTTCTCGACGCTCCCGGCAGAAGGGTGTGCACCTCGGCAATCGACTCAAGCACGTAGTCTGGCTGCTGGTCGGCCGCTGCGAGGGTTGCCCGGTCGGTCACACCGGTGAGCACAAGCGCCGTCTGCATGCCTGCCGCCTCACCGAGCGCGATGTCCGTATCGAGTCGGTCACCGACGACCAGACACGACTCTGGCGGAACACCAAGGCGTTCAAGCGCGGCGGCTCTGGCGATCGGCGACGGTTTTCCGAGTACCGCATCGACCGGTCGGTCAGCGGCGGCGCGCAGGGCGGCAATAATCGCCCCAGAGCCGGGAGCAAGGCCGTCACCAGTCGGGATCGCCGGATCAGGGTCGGTCGCCACGAACCGGTCAGCATGTTGAAGCGCACGAAGCCCCTTTCGAAGATCGTCATACCCGAGGTCGCGATCAATCGATCCGACAACCACGTCGGCAGCGGTCGGATCGGACACGAGGTGGAGGCCGTGTGCGCGCAGTCGTTCGTGGAGGCCCGCCTCGCCGACGACGTAGATATTCGCGGTCGGATGTTCCGCAGCAAGGTGTTCGGCGGTGACGGTCGCTGCCGTGATCGCCGTGTGCTCGTCGACAGGGAGGCTACACTCGGTGAGAAGGGTCTCATAGTACTCGCCAGGACGTGTCGGATTGTTCGAGAATAACAACAGGTCGACCCCGGCCGCCGTGAGGCTGTCGAGACCTGCCGCCGCCCCGGGGAGGGACTGATTACCGCGAACGAGCGTCCCATCGACGTCAACAATGGCCCCCTGGATCGTCATACGCACGAAGAGGGCGGGGAGACAAAAGAGCGGTCCGAAAGCGGCGGACGATCACACAATACTTGGGCGGTCCGGACGCTCATGGTGATATGAACGGCCGTTCGCTGTTGCTGGCTGCCGGAGCGGGTGCAATTGGGTCGGTGCTCAACCGCTCACTAGCCACTGCGGGGACGGATCTTGGTCCCTGTATGCCGGGGACCACACACACCTACCGCTGGCGTGGAGTCGAGACAGCATATACGACCCGTGGCGATCCATCGAATCCGGATATCGTGCTGCTCCATGATGTCGGAATTGTCGGATCGGGGATTGAGTTCCGTGCGCTCGTCGACGAGTTGGTGTCCGAATATCACCTGCTCGTTCCGGAGTTTCCCGGCTACGGCCGGTCGGCCCGGCCACCGCTGCGGTACTCATCGAGCCTCTATAAGTCGTTTCTCCGGGCGTTTCTCCGTGACGTGACCGAGACGCCAACGGTCGTCGCGTCCGGTCTCACCGGGAGCTACGCCGCAGAGGCGGCGGCCGAGCTCCCGCTTCGACGAGTGGTACTGATCGGGCCACGCGATGAGACGGTCAGACACAACTCGATGCGACACACGCTGTTACGGTCACGAGGACTCGGGACGGCGGCCTACAACGGGCTGAGTTCGCGGGCAGCGATCCGCTATCGCGAGCGAACCAGACACGTCTATGATCCTGACGCCGTCGATCCGGATCGCGTCGAATACCTCTGGAACAGTGCGCACCAACCAGGGGGGCGGTTTGCGCCTGCCGCTCGGATGAGCGGAGCACTTGATCCAGGATGCACTCTTGAGACACTTCTTGAAGAGGCAACTGCTCCGGTGACGCTCGTCTGGGGCCGGGAGGCAACGACGGCCCCACTGTCACGCGGACGTGCGCTGGCCGAGACAACCGACACCCGGCTACTCGCCGTCGATTACGCCCGAGCACGGCCCCATCTTGAGTACCCCGAGATCATCGGCAATCTGCTGGCACCGGCAACGCGAGCCATCACGTGAGCGTCAAGGTATTGCCGAAGGCCAGCCATTCAAACCCCGGCCTCGAATGGTGTCTATATGCAACTACACTGGCACCGCACCGATCTGCGGGCCCACGACAACGTCGGCCTGGCAGAGGCGGCCGACGCGGGACCGGTCCTTCCGGTGTTTGTCTTCGATGAGGACCTCATTGAGCAGGCGGGGCCACCACGGGTCGTTGCGCTGCTTGACGCCCTTGAGCGACTGCGTACGTGGTACCGTAACCACGGGAGTGACCTCGTTATCGCACACGGCGACCCGGAAACACGCATCCCGGAGCTAGCGACTGAGTTCGACGCCGAGCGGGTGACCTATAACCGCAGCTACTCGAAGGCTGCTCGCGAGCGTGACGCCGCCGTCCGGCAGGCGCTTGACGATATCGACGTCGCCCGCGCGAGTTTTCATGACGCCGTCCATCACGAACCGGGGTCGATTACAACCAACGCGGGCGATCCCTACTCAGTGTATACCTACTACTGGAAGAAGTGGCGAGACCGCCCGAAGGACGCCCCCCGATCCACACCGACGGCGGATGCACTTGCGTCGGTCCACGACGACACCCCGTTGCCATCCCGAAGCGATCTCAATGTCGAAGAGTCCGAGGCAAATGTCCAGCCGGTCGGTCCGGAGCCCGCCCGCGAGCGCCTGAGGACATTCTGTGACGGTCCGATTTACGAGTACGAAGACCAACGGGACTACCCAGCCGCCGAGTGCACCTCACGGCTATCAGCCGATCTGAAGTACGGAACAATCGGCGTGCGAGAGGTCTATGAAGCGACCGAGGCGGCAAAAGACGACGCCGAAAACGAAGCCGCCATGGAATCGGTTGAGGAATTTCAGGCTCAACTCGCCTGGCGGGAGTTTTACACCCAGGTGCTGTACGCCCACCCCGAGGTCGTCACAGAGAACTATAAGGACTACGAGAACCCGATTGAGTGGCGCGACGACCCCGAGGCCCTACAGGCCTGGAAGGATGGCACGACGGGCTATCCGATCGTTGACGCCGGGATGCGCCAGCTCCGCGAGGAGGCCTACATGCACAACCGCGTGCGGATGATCGTAGCGTCATTTCTGACGAAGGACCTCTTGATCGACTGGCGGGCGGGCTATGCGTGGTTCAAGCGGAAGCTGGCCGATCACAACACCGCCAACAACAACGGCGGGTGGCAGTGGGCCGCCTCAACGGGCACGGACGCCCAGCCGTACTTCCGGATCTTCAACCCGATGACCCAAGGCGAACGCTATGACCCCGACGCGGAATACATCACGCAGTATGTGCCGGAACTTGAGGGAGTCGATCCGACGGTGATCCACTCCTGGCACGAGCAATCGCTTACCGAGCGTCGGCGGGCCGCCCCGGAGTATCCCGATCCAATCGTCGATCACAGCGAACGCCGCGAGGAGGCCATGGCGATGTTCAAGCGCGCCCGCGGTGAATCGTGACCACCCAGTGCCGTCATAATCGACAGACAGCGCGTCGTCACCCCTGAAACAGTTAACCGTGTTGAGGCCAATAGGTAAATGAGGTTATTTCAATGTCCGAACACTCACATCCCGAACTGCCGCCACTCCCGTACGACTACGACGCCCTTGAGCCGCATATCTCCGAGCAGACGCTGCGGTATCACCACGACACCCACCACCAGGGCTACGTGAACGGGCTTACGAGTGCAGAGGAGACGCTAGCGGAGAATCGCGAAGCGGGCGAGTTCGATGGGTCGGCAAGCGCCATGCGATCGGTGACGCACAACGGCTGTGGGCATTACCTCCACACGCTGTTCTGGGAAAACATGTCACCAAACGGTGGTGGCGAGCCCGAGGGCGATCTTCGGGCCCGCATCGAAGCAGACTTTGGCTCGTATGAAGGGTGGAAGGGCGAGTTCAAGGCTGCCGCCAGCGATGCAAGCGGGTGGGCGCTACTCGTCTACGATCCGGTTGCCAAGCAGCTGCGCAACCTTGTCGTTGATAAGCATGATCAGGGCGCACTCTGGTCCGCCCACCCGATTATGTCACTCGATGTCTGGGAGCACTCGTATTACTACGACTACGGACCGGACCGCGGCTCGTTCGTTGACAACTTCTTTGAGGTCGTCGACTGGGACCACGTCGCCGAGCAGTACGAGGCGGCAGTCGCTCCCCACGAGTGAGGAAGTAACGCGGCCGCTATCTGCCGCTCCGGACCCCCAGAACGCAATGCGGGCAGCAGACGTGCTGTGGATCGTCGTGTCTGCTAAGTAACTGGCTCGTGACCGTTCGGTATGGACTTATTTGGAACGGCGGGGATTCGTGGTGACGCCCAGACGACGGTCACGCCGGCATTCGCCCTCGCGATCGGTCGAGCAGTCGCTACGGCGGCTGACGCGGCACCCACGGTTGCACTCGGCCACGATGGTCGAACAACGAGTCCGGGACTGGCAGCCGCTGTTGAGGCAGGACTTATCAGCGGCGGCGCCACGGTGCGACGGATTGGTCAGGTGCCCACACCGACGCTGGCCTACGCGAGTCGTGATCGTCACGGCGTGATGATTACCGCCAGTCACAATCCCCCAGCAGACAACGGCATCAAGCTCTTCGTTGATGGTATGGAATACGACACAGACGCCGAGGCTGGGGTTGAGGCGGCCTACGCTACCGAGCCCGAACCGGTAGCCTACGACGCCTGGGGAACGGCCACGGACGCATCGGTCCTTGAGGCGTACCGCGAGGCAGTTACGACCTACATCACCAATCGGGTCGGCAGACTCGACGGACTGCGTGTCGCAATCGACTGTGGGAACGGTGTTGGTGGTGTTGCGACGCCACAGGTATTGAGCAATCTTGGTGCACAAACCATCAGCCTAAACGCCAACATTGATGGAACCTTCCCAGCCCGCGAGAGCAAGCCGACCCCGGAGTCACTCGCCGAGACGCGGGCGTTTGTCGCCGACGCCGACGTAGACCTCGGGCTCGCACACGACGGTGACGCCGACCGACTGGTCGTGATCGGCCCCGATGGAGAGATCATCCACGAGGACACGGTGGTGGCGGTCCTCGCAGAGCGGTACGTCCGCTGGAGCGATGCTACCGAGCCAGTTGTGATCACCACCCCCAACGCGTCCGGCCGGATCGACGACCGAGTAGCCGCTGCCGGTGGGCGGATCGAACGGACAGCATTAGGGACACTCCACGAAGCAATCGCAACAGCCGACGCGTCGGTTGCCTTCGCCGCCGAGCCGTGGAAGCATGTTCACCCGACATTCGGTGGCTGGATCGACGGCATCTGCAGTGCGGCACTTGTCACCGGGCTCGTTGCTGAGGCTGGCGGGATCGCCCCGCTCATTGAACCAGTGGACGAGCGCCCCTACCGCAAGGAAAGTTTGCCGTGCCCGGAGGCTGCTAAGACCGACGCGATGGCTACGCTCAAGACTAGCCTTCCGGAGCAGTTCCCGGAGGCGGCCGTCGACACCGAGTATGGCGTCCGATTGACCTTTGACAACGGTGACTGGGTGCTACTCCGACCGAGCGGCACCGAGCCGTATCTCCGGCTGTACGCCGAAAGCGAGGACCTTGACGCGTTTCTCGCCCCAATCGCGACAACCGTCGAGGATGCAATCGAGGGCGCGCAATGACGGCCAAACCCTATGAGAGCGCGCCGTGATACTCGGGTATGGACGACAGCGAAGCGCCAAGTGGTGAGCGTCAGTACCATCTTGAGGTGGCCGATGGGGAGATGCCCTCACCAGTCTTGCTGCCGGGTAATCCCGAACGGGTTGAGAAGATCACTGCTCTCTGGGATGACGTCAACGAACTTGCCCACCACCGCGAGTACCGCACTGCCGCCGGTCGGTACGACGATACAACCCTGGCGGTCACCTCGACAGGAATCGGGAGCCCTTCCGCAGCAATCGCCGTCGAGGAACTCGCACGAGTGGGCGTCGACACCGTCATCCGGGTGGGTTCGTGTGGCGTCCTCAAATCGGACATCGATATCGGCGACTTAGTGATCACGACCGCTGCCGTGCGGCAGGAGGGCACCAGTGACGAGTACGTCCGCGAGGACTATCCAGCGGCAGCAGATGACCGCGTGGTCGGGGCACTCATCGCCGCCGCTGAGGCGCTCGATTACCCATACCACACGGGCGTCACGTTGAGCACGGACAGCTTCTACGCCGGACAGGCCCGGCCGGGCTATGGGGGCTACCGCGCGCCGGGAAGCGACGCGCTACTTGAGTCGATGCAGGAAGCCAACGTGATCAATGTCGAGATGGAGGCCAGCGCGATCTGTACACTCGGACAGCTCTATGGACTCCGGGCGGGAGCAGTCTGTACGGCGTATGCCAACCGGGAAACGGGTGAATTCGGTGTCACCGGCGAGCGTCGAGCCGCTGAGGTGGCCTCAAAGGCGGCATCGATCCTCGCTGGCATGGACCGTCGCGTGGCCGAGACGGATGCCGACCGGTGGTATCCCGGGCTGGGTTGTAAGCTACGCCCGCCCTGAAGGGCGGGGCTTTCACCCATGATGGGTTTCCACACCATCCTTGACGGCGGCGGACGCGGGTTGCACGCACAGCGTTCTGCCCGAGCGAACACCACAGTTCGCTCGGGCGTACTCTCGCCGGGCTGTATCCGGCGAGGCGCTGGCCCATGGAGAGGCACTATCGCGTCGGCATCGGTGCCGACGCGATGGGCTGGCTCACACCACGTTCATTCTCGGTTGCCTCTCACCGCGTCACCGCCACACGACGTGGCGGGAGCGGCGGCGTGTCATCCGACCCCGAGTTCAGGGCACGCCTACGAGTACCCCTCCACGGCGTCCGTTGTGGCCGCCGTGGAGTGCATCATGTGATCCGATACCATGCTCGATAAGCGTTACGTATCGGTGGGGAAACCATCCCTGCCGATTCCGGCGGTTGCACAGTATCAGAACGCCTCCTCCCCGCCCTGAACGGCGGGGGTTCCGCGCTCCCAGAAAGATGAAGATTGACGGCGGGACAGCATCTCACCTGGGGCACATCAAGATGGAAAAACAGCGACGGCGCCGGCCGGACTACAGGTCGCCCCAGGCCTTAGCAGCCCGTTTGACACCCGCGACATCGGCGATCCATCGGGCAGCGATCGCCTTCTTGAGCGTGACCGCGGGAAGCGAGCCCATTGTTTTGATCGGGAGGAACTGAACATCGTGGACAACGGCATCCTCACCGACAGAGATGGCTGTTCCCTTGTCGACGTGGGTATACGGCGTCAGCGGCGTGCCCTCCATCGCATTAACGAGGTTATCAGCCGCCGTCTCGCCCGCCCGCCAGGCAGCCTGGGCTGTCGGCGGGACATCACCGTCGTCATCAACAAGAGCGCTATCGCCAACGGCAAAGACGCGCTCATCGGAGGTCTGGAAGGTGGCGTTGGTAGTGAGTCGATTGTGCTCAGCTTCAACGTTAGCGCCGCTCAACGCGTCCTGGCCGGTGATCCCACCCGCCCAAAGCAGCACATCGTAGGCGAGCGGGTCGCGCTCATCAAAGTGGATCTCGGTGTCGGTGACTTCGGTGACCGGGTCGTCGGTCATGATGCGCACGTCATGCTCGCGCAAGAGGACACGCAACTCACGCTGGACGGAGCGGTCGTTACCGGGGAAGATCTC
>JBKHFN010000024.1:0-11873 GCA_046540195.1 Salinarchaeum sp. | reverse complement strand
GCGTTGCCGTCATCACCGCGTGGACGGTAACGGCGACTGCGCTCGTTTGGGGCGCGTTCAAGGCCGCTGGCCAAGCGCGTGTCGATCCCGATCACGAGCGCGACGGACTTGATCTCGCCGAACACGGCGTCGAGACCTACCCCGAGTTCGGGCAGCCGGAGGTTGCGACCGACGGCGGTCTTGATGTGGTCCGCGCTGACGGCGGCACGCACGATCCCGACAAAATCGACCTGGTGATGGCCTTTATTCGTCCGGACCGCCTCGCCGATGTCAAGCGCGAACTAGTCGAGACGGGCGTGCAGTCCATCACTGTTTCAAACGTGTCCGGCCGCGGCTCACAGCAGGAAAAGCAGGGTCAATGGCGCGGTGAGTCCTATACGATCGACCTGCACCAGAAGGTGAAAATCGAGTGCGTTGTCAATGACGTGCCGACCGAGGACGTCATTGAGGCGATCGGCGAGGGGGCCAGGACGGGCGAACCCGGTGACGGCAAGGTCTTCATCGTCCCGGTTGACGACGCCTACCAGATTCGAACCGGAAAGCGCGGCCCTGAGGCTGTCTGACGGTTCGGCTCCGCTCACGCTCCGGCTTCAACGGAGTCGATTTCGCCAACGCGAACGCGTTCATATCCGCACTCAGCGCACCGTAGTTTGCGTTTCTCGCCGAGGTCGATCGACGTGAAGGCGGTCAACTCGAATAGCCGCTCGTCGTCACATTCTGGACAGTACAGCTCCGATGGCATATCCGTATTGCACATGCCATTCGGTATCAAAATACCGGTCCTGCCGTCACTCTGCCGGGTTCTTCGAGCGTGCGGGTTTATACCGGCGGCTCCCTTAGCCGGGGTATGAAGATCTACACCGGCCGTGGTGACGAGGGTATGACCGACCTGATGGACGGCACGCGGATCGCTAAGACGAGTGGTCGGATCGAGGCCTACGGTACCGTCGATGAACTCAACGCCATGATCGGCGTCATCCGACCGACCGGCCACGACGATATCGATGATGTTCTCGCGCGCATCCAGAACCACCTCCACGTGGTGCAAGCTGAATTCGCCAACCCCGATCCCGACGACGATACGCCTCGGATTACCGAGGACCGAATCGATACCGTCGAAGAATGGATCGACGACTTCCAGGCGGAACTTGATCCACTTGACTCGTTTGTCCTTCCGGGTGGAAGCGACGATGGAGCACAGCTTCACCACGCTCGGGCCGTCTGTCGGCGAGCCGAACGCCGAGCTGTCGCGTTCGTTACTGACGATCCCGTCAACGAGAACGCAATTGTGTACCTCAACCGACTCTCGGACTGTCTGTTTGTCCTCGCCCGGGCGGCAAACGCCCGTGCCGGGGTCCCAGAGGAGTCACCGACCTACTGAGCTACCGCTTGCGACGCAACCGATCGACCACGAACTGCTCGTCGAGTTTTGCCAGAAAGGGCCCTAACTTCGGGCCCTCCTCCTTATCGAAGAACAGCCGATAACCTGTCGCGAAGAACTCACCAACGTCAATATCGTGGCGTCGAGCGGCCTCGTAAATCTCACCCTGAATTGCCTCTGGGTCGTCATTGGCTTCGATGAACGCGGCGACTTCATCAAGTGCTGTGGCCGTCGGCTCATCGATGGATACCGCTGGCCGGTCTGTCCGCTTGAGCTCGTAGTTGTACTCGTTGTCAACCTGCCGTGCCCACCGTCGCGCCAGGTCGACCCGCTCAAGGGCAGCTTCGACGACTGCCGGATCCGCGTCCGCCGGGATATGCCCCTCGCGCTTGGCAATGTCCTCGCGCAGCGCCGGATCGCTGGTCATTCCGAGGACAGCTGCAAACGAGTACGGAATTCGTACCCGGTCAGGGTCGACCTTGTCGACGAGGAACGGATAGACGCGCTCGGCAAAGGCTTCCTGGGTCGGTGTTGCCGACTCGCGCCCGAAGTAGATCGCCTCTAGTCGGTCGAACTCGTCGACCAGCTGGTCAATCCGCTTGATCGAGAAGTCCCGGGCGCGGGTTGGGTCCGTGGCGAAGAAGTACCGTAGCACCTCCGGCTCGACCAACTTGAGTGCCTCCTGAACAAGGACGACGTTCCCTTCGGAGGAGGACAACGGTGCGCCCTCAAGCGTGAACCACTCGTAGGCCATTGGTACCGGCGGTTCGATTTCGAAGAGCGACCGGGCGATATTGACTCCGCTCGGCCAGGAGCCCTCCGCGTGATCCTTTCCAAATGGCTCGAAGTCGACCCCGAGGAGCTTCCACTGGGCGACCCACTCGAACCGCCATGGAAGCTTGCCCTCCCGGAGCGTTGCCGTTCCCTCGTGCCCGCAGCCTTCGATGACGCGATCGCCGGCTTCCATATCCGTACACCGATACTCGACGGTCCTGGCGTCGAGGTCGATGTCGGTTACCGTCTCGGTGATCTTTCCGCAGTTCGCACAGATCGGATTAAACGGGACGTAGTGTTCATCGACGCCCGCTTGGTAGTCCGCGAGCAGTTCGCGTGCCGTCTCACGGTGCTCAAGTAAGAACGCAGTCGCCGCCTCGAAGTCGCCCGCTTCGTAGCGCTCGGTGTTCGAGACGAGCTCAACCGGAATCTCAAGGGCGTCGGCCATCCCGGTGATGAGCTTCGAGAAGTGCTCTCCATAGGAGTCACAGCAGCCGAACGGATCCGGAATATCGGTATAGGGAACACCAAGGTTTCGTCCGAGGGCGCCGGCGTCAACGTCACCAAGATCGACGATGTTGCCCTCAAGGTCGGCAAGCTTACGCGGGAGGCTGCGGAGCGGATCGCGATCGTCGGCGGTAAACACCTGCTTGACGCTGTATCCCCGCTCGCGGAGGACCTCTGCAACGAAGTACCCCAAGACGAGTTCGTTTGCGTTACCGAGGTGGGGGATCCCCGACGGCGAGATGCCCCCTTTGATGACGATCGGCTCGTCAGGATCGCGTCGTTCGATTCGGTCGGCGACGGCGTCGGCCCAGAAGGCGTGTTGCTCGTCGCTTTCCATCGCATACGGATCATCCGCCGGCTGAAGCTCGCTTGGCATGTCAGGTGCCTCCTCCTGTGAGTGATGGTAACTCGGCTGCGTCCTCAGGGACGATCTCGGTTCCCCGGTGGGTGCCCTCAACGATGGCCTCACGGATCCGCTCCGGATCGGTTCCGTCAACGACGACGGCGTGAAGTCCCGACCGCTGGAGTACCTTCGCCGCTAGGAGGTCAACCGGGGCCTTCGCACCAGCGGTCATTTCGATGTCGGCGATGAGGTCAACGAGCTCATTCGGCGTGAGTCGTGGAACGCGCTCGGCGTCGCCGTCCTTATCGGGGTCTGCGGTGTAGACGCCGCTCACCGAGGTTGCGTAGACGAGGAGATCGGCGTTGACATACTCAGCCAAGGCTGCGGCGACGGCGTCGGTCGTCTGTGCCGGAACGACGCCGCCCATCACCGCGATATCGCCGGCGCGCAACACGTCCGCGGCCGCCTCGTAGTCGGCTGGCGGTGTCCGTACGCTCTGCTCGTCGAGTGCGGCCACCAACAGCCGGGCGTTGAGTCGGGTTGCGGCGATACCGATTTCGTCGAGCTCCATCTCGTTTGCGCCCAGTTTGCGGGCGACGTCGATGTACTGTCGTGCCGTCTCGCCACCTCCGACGACCGCGGCGGTCGTACACTCGTCTGCCACCTCTTCGAGGACCGCTGCGTGGTCCCGGACGCGCTGCTTGTCTCCCGGGGCGAGGACGCTCCCCCCGATCGAGACGACGACATTCATTGCCCGTCGCTATCGGTGACGCGGCCTTAAGCATTGTCAAGGTTCTCCTGTATGCGCGGACCGTTTTTCCAGGCATGGATAGTCTTTCGCACAGCTGTATCGAAAGTATTCAAAAAATAACTCATCCGGGGGCGGAACGGTCGTTAAACAATTAGGAGCGATGATAAACTGTCTAATTGGATTTGGTGGCTGCTTAAAGCACTGTGTATTTGCCTGAACAGTCGCTAATGGTTGGTAAAAGAGTATATTTCACGCTAATCGTCTGGCGGGTATATTACCCTGTGGGGGTAACAAATGGATGTACCATGAGCACTACGGCGCAGCTCTCTGATGACGATCAGCCCTCCAAACACGAGCGCCTCCGCTCATACCTCGCTGAGAAGGTCAGCTCCGAGGGCGAGGTGTATTTCAAAAGCAAGTTCATTGCGGATGAGGTTGGACTCTCCCCCAAGGAGATCGGCGCCCTGATGGTGCAACTCAAGGACTCTGCGACCGACATCGAGATTGAGAAGTGGTCGTACACGAGTGCGACGACTTGGCGGATTGAGCCGGCCTGACCGCCGGAGATTTATTTCTCCTGAACGTACCACACAGCGATGGAGTCTGCCGGTCGCAGTGAGCCCTCAAACGCCTCGACGGCGCCGTCGCCCGATGCCATCGCTGATCGATTTCAGGTGTACGAGGTCCGTCACGAGAATGGGCGCATCTATTATTTCGGGCTTCCGCTTGTGGAGACCGACCGGCTTGAGACGGCCGTCTGGGAGCAGTTCCACAATGCCGGCTACGAGGTCAAGCACGTCACGCAGGCGGGTGAAGACGTACTGGTTGCCCGCCCACAACAGCACACCGACGAGGGGCTACCATGGACACATATCGCGCTATTTGGGCTAACTATCCTCTCAACGCTCTTCGCCGGAGCGCTGTGGTTTCACGTTGATCTTACCGCTAATCCCGCAGCGATCCTCCAGGGGTGGCCCTTTGCGGCGGCGATCCTCACGGTGCTCGGTATCCATGAGCTCGGCCACTACGCCCTGGGTCGATACCACGGGGTGAACGTCACACTACCGTACTTCATCCCAGTGCCAACGCTCATCGGAACGATGGGGGCGGTCATCCGAATGAAAGGCCGAATTCCGAGCCGACGGGCATTGTTCGACATCGGTGTTGCCGGACCCCTTGCAGGTCTCATAGCGACCATCGTGGTCTCGAGCATCGGACTCTCGCTGGGGCCGATCAGGGTACCCGAGTGGGTCGTACAGGCAGAGGACGCCATCCGGATCACCGTCGGGTATCCGCCGTTGATGGAGCTTCTCGCGTGGGCACTTGACGCACAGTTACACTACGACGACCCCCGCCTCGCCGTCCACCCGGTTGTCATCGGCGGCTGGGTGGGCATGTTTGTGACCTTCCTCAACATGATTCCCGTCGGTCAACTCGACGGCGGACACGTGCTCCACGCGATTGCGGACTCGCTGTACCGTCCGATTTCGTTGGCCGTCCCCGGAACCCTCATCGCGCTCGCCCTCGGCTTGCACGTTGCCGGTGGAGTGCCACTTAACGACGTTGCAGTGTGGCTCTTCTGGGGGATCCTCACCGGGATTCTCGCGGTCGTCGGATCGGTACGGCCGGTCAGCGAGGAGACAATCGGGCCGAAACGCCGCGCACTCGGGGTCCTCACCTTCCTACTTGCAGGGTTGTGTTTTGCCCCGGTTCCCCTATCAGTATCATAGTGCACTATCCATCCACGAACACCATAGCCCTGCTCAGGCTGTTCCGTGGTCGTATCCGCGGTCAGGGAGGGAATCCCCGTCGATCGTGACGCCTTCCGCCGTTACTGTCCCGACGTCGGTTACCGTAACCGGTGCCTTCGCTTTGAGTTCGGCGACGTGATCTGGTGGCACCGTACAGACCAACTCGAAGTCCTCACCGAAGAAGAGACCGAACTCCCGGCGCTGCTCGGTGGTTTCGGCCACCGCGTCAACGGCGGAATCAATCGGTATGCGATCGGCCGTGATGTCGATGCCGCACCCAGAGGCAGTGGCGATCTGATGGACCGACCGGGCGAGCCCATCGCTTGAGTCGATCATGGCTGTGGCATGGGTTGCGAGTGTCTTGCCGGCTGTGACCCGTGGGGAAAACCGGAACAGGTCGTTCGCGCGGTCATCCTCGCCGGCCTCAAACAGTGCGAGCCCGGCGGCGCTTCGACCGAGCGTCCCCGTTACACACACCCGATCGCCCGGAGACGCCCCGGTGCGCCTGATTGGACCAGCTGTGTCTGTTGTACTTCCGAGTACGGCGGCGACCGTCGTTGGCTCATCATGCTGATCTAAATCGCCGCCGACATACTCTGTATCGACGCTCGCACAGACATCGACGGCACCGTCAACGAAGGCTTCGAGCGCCTGTGTCTCGAACGATGGACGGCCGTACACGCCGACGGCCGCAACCGGCTGTCCGCCCATCGCGGCGATATCGGAGAGCGAGGCTCCGACAGTCCGCCAGCCAATGGTATACTCAGAGATGTCGGTCGGAAAGTCGGTCGTCGCATGCAGCATGTCGATCGTCAGCAGGTGCTCGCCAATCACAGCAGCGTCATCTCCGGCGGCGGTAAGACCGTCGGCGAGCATCGCGAGGGCAGCACGCTCGTCCATGTCGTTTCTGTCTTTTCGCCCCTCGTTAAGCCTGTGGCGTCGTGTCCGGCCGTTCCGATGCGCTTTAATGGCGCGGTTGGGTAAGCGCGGGTATGGCTACGTTCTATGATGTTCCGGCCGACGCGCTGCTCGAGGCGGCCGCAGAGGACCTCGCAGAGCGGCTTGACCCGCCTGTCTGGTCGGAGTACGCAAAGTCGGGAACGCACGCTGAACTTGCCCCCGAACAGGAGGACTTCTGGGCCCGTCGAGCGGCCAGTCTTCTTCGCCGTGTCGCGACCGACGGTCCGGTCGGCGTCGAACGACTCTCAACGGCCTATGGTGGTCTCGACGCCGGCTCGAACCGGTATCGTGTGGCCCCTGCCCACCGGTCGGACGGCAGCAAGCACCTCATCCGGACGCTCCTCCAGCAGCTGGAGGAGGAGGGTCTTGTGGCTACCGCCGAAGGCGAGGGCCGCGTCGCAACCGACGAGGGAGTCAGCTATCTTGACCAGCTTGCCGAGGATGTCCTCGCGGAGCTTGATCGCCCCGAGCTTGAGCGCTACGCCTGAGCGTTCCGTCACGCCGTCGTAACCGTTTTTCCGCTCACGCCCCAATCATCGGCCATGAGCGACCAACCTACTGACGACGATATCGAGCAGCTCCGTCAAGAGAAACTTGAGCAGCTGCGCGATCAGGCGCAGGGGGACGATGAGGCGGCCGAACGCCGTCAGCAAGCACAGAACCGCGCGGAGGCCCAGAAGAAGGCCCTGCTTCGACAGCACCTCACCGACGGGGCTCGCAAACGGCTGAATACGGTTAAAATGTCAAAGCCCGAGTTCGGCGAGCAGGTCGAACAGCAGATTCTCGCGCTCGCACAGAGTGGTCGCGTCCGCGATCAGATCGATGAGGAGCAGATGAAGGAACTCCTCCAAGAACTCAAGCCCGATCAGCAGAGTTTCGACATCAAGCGGCGCTGACCGCATGGACTGGGCTGGACTGCTATACAGCGGCGGCAAGGACTCAAGTCTTGCGGCACTCTTGCTTGAGGAGTTCTATGACCTTACCCTCGTGACCGGCACCTTTGGGGTGACCGATACGTGGCGTCATGCCCGACGTGCCGCAGAGGCGCTTGGTATCGAGCACCAGCGACTCGATCTTGATCGTTCTGTTGCCATCGAAGCGGTCAAGACCATGCGCGCCGACGGCTATCCCAGAAACGGCATCCAACTGGTCCACGACCACGCCCTCGAACGTCTCGCCGCTGTCCCAACGTTCGATGTCATTGCCGATGGCACACGCCGAGACGACCGCGTACCGACAGTCTCACGGGCGGATGCTCAGAGTCTTGAGGACCGTCACGGGGTTGAGTACGTTGCGCCGCTGGCCGGCTTCGGTCGGTCGGCCATCGATACGCTCGTTGCGCGGCGGTTACAGATCGAGACGGGACCGAGTGAGACGCTGTCAACGGGAGACTACGAGGCCGAACTCCGGGCCCTGTTGCGCGACCGTGGCGGTGACGTCGAGGCGATCTTTCCCTCTCACGTCCAGTCGGTCGCCACCGGCCGGTAGCCCCCGACAGAAGGTTTCAAACGCGGCGCTCTCGAACCGCTCAGCATGTACGACCGGCTGAAGGGCTTTCGTGACTTCTATCCCGAGGAGATGCGGGCACGTCGGGTTGTCACCGACACGCTTGAAGCGACCGCTCGTCGGTATGGATTTCGAGAGATTGGTACCCCCGCTCTTGAGCGCACCCAGATGTATGTCGACAAGAGTGGCGAGGAGATCGTTGAGGAGCTGTACTCCTTTACCGACGCTGGCGGCCGAGAGGTTGCCTTGACGCCTGAGTTGACCCCAACGGTCGCCCGGATGGTCGTCGCCAAAGGCAAGGCCCTGCAGAAGCCGATCAAATGGTTTTCAACGCGGCCATTCTGGCGATACGAACAGGTACAGCAAGGTCGCTTCCGGGAGTTCTACCAGACAAACGTTGACATCTTCGGGGCGGACGCGCCGGTCGCCGATGCCGAAATCCTTGCCTGGGCGGCCGATGCGCTGACGAATCTCGGGTTGACCGACGAGCACTTCGAGTTCCGGGTGTCCCACCGCGATATCCTTTCGGGGCTGTTGGCCGCTTTTGACACCGAGGTCGACACCACCGCGGCGATCCGGGCGGTCGACAAGAAGGCCAAGATCGACGTCGACGAGTACTACCGGCTGCTCGCCGACGCGGGGCTGTCCGAGGACCGCGCCCGAGAGTTCGATCAGTTGCTCGACGCTGGTGAGGACGATCTTGAAGAATTGACCGCGTTCGCTCGAACCGATCGTGTTGAGGCGGCGGTGTCAAACCTTCAGGCCGTCCTCTCGGCGGCCGAGGAACTCGGCGTGCGCGACTACTGTTCGGTGTCACTCGAGACGGCGCGGGGGCTGGATTATTACACCGGTACTGTCTTTGAGTGCTTCGACACGGAAGGGGAAGTCTCACGGTCGATCTTCGGCGGCGGCCGGTACGACGATCTTATTGAGTCCGTCGGCGGCCAGCCGACGCCGGCCGTTGGGGTTGCGCCTGGACACGCGACTCTCGGGTTGCTCTGCCAGCGAGCAGGCGTCTGGCCTGAAGAGGCTCTCCAGACCGATTATTACGTCCTCCAGATCGGCGACACTCGCCCGGTCGCCGCCCGGATCGCTACTGCGCTCCGCGAGCGTGGTCACGTCGTCGAGATGGACCTGCTTGAGCGCGGATTCGGCGCACAACTCGACTACGCTGATGGAATCAACGCCGAGACGGTCGTTATTGTCGGCGAACGCGATCTCGCCGAGAATCAGATCACGCTCAAAGACATGGCCAGTGGCGACCAGGTCCAGGTGCCCGTCGATGACTTTCCTGGCGACCACGAGCGCCCGACCTACGACACATTCGCCTGAACCCCCATGCGCGCCTTCCGGATCGCATACGACGGACGTCCCTACCATGGATTCCAGCGCCAGCCGGACGTTCCGACCGTCTCCGATGCGATCCTCTCGGCGCTTCGATCGCTGTCGGTCACTGCGGATGTTCCCCCGTCCTATGCTGCCGCGGGACGGACCGATGCTGGCGTATCGGCCCTCGCTCAGACGGTCGTTTTTGAGGCCCCCGAGTGGCTTACCCCTGACGTGCTCTCGGCGCATCTCCCGGACGATATCTGGGCGTGGGCGTTCGCCGACGTTTCCGAGGCGTTTCATGCCACCCACGACGCAACGAGCCGCACCTATGAGTATACTCTCGACGCGGCGGACCTTGATGTCGATCGTGCGCGCCGAGCAGCTAACCGGCTGGCTGGGACCCATGATTTTCATAATCTCTCGGTGGATGACAGCGGGACGACCCGGTCCCTTGAGACTGCCGCTGAACACACCGACGCCTATCTCGTGCTCACGTTTCGATCCGATGGCTTTCCGCGACAGTTCGTTCGCCGTGCTGTTGCACTCATCACCGACATCGCGACAACCGACCGGCCCCTCTCGTGGATCGATCGCGTCCTCGCGTCCGATCCGCTTGATGGCCCTGACGGCATTCGACCGGCGCCGCCGTATCCGTTGATGCTTGCCGACGTCACGTATCCGACCGCCACGTTCGAACCCGCGACTGAGGCCGCACAAGCGGCGCGGACGTTCTTTGCGGACCGCCGCGACGCGCTTCGAGTGCGTGCTCGTGTGGCTGACCGAATTCGCGAAGGTATTGCAGCCGAACGAACTCCCTGAGGGCAAGACGATGCGATCGTTGAGCTGCGGGTCACGATAGTAACTCGACCTTGCGACGCTCGCTGGGGTGTACATCGCTGTCCTCGGACTTGCGCTCGTCGTCGAAACGGCCCTCGCTGACCGATCAGTGAAAAGCTTAGGACGCCAGCGGCCAACGCCTGTCCATGAGTTCTGTTCCGGAGCGATCCGCGATTGATTCTGACTACCGGTGGGACCTCTCGAATGTCTACGCCGATGACGAGGCCTGGGAAGCGGCGCTTGAGGATATCAGCACGGCAATCGACGATCTTGTGGCGGCTGACGCATCGGACATCACCGACGCGGCATCATTAGCCGAGGTCCTCTCCCTGCGCGATCGGATCTTCCGCGAGCTAGAGACCCTCTCGGCGTACGCCCGGATGCGGCGCGATGAGGACACGCGGGCGGAGGCCGGCCAGGCGATGCACGCTCGCGCCCAGTCTATCCACACACAGGCAGCTAGCGCGGCGAGTTTTATCGATCCGGCGATTCAGCAGTTTGATCGCGAGACCATCGAGCGCTTCTTAGCGACCGAGCCGGCTCTTAGCGAGTACGAGCATTACCTTGATGATGTTCTCCGGCTGCAACCACACACCCGATCGCCGGAGATTGAAGAGGTCCTTTCGTCGTTCTCTGAGGTCACCGACGCCCCGCGTGATATCTATAGTACGCTTGCGAACGCGGACATGACCTTCCCAACGGTCACTGATCCCGAGGGTGAGGCCGTCGAAATCACGCTCTCGAACTTCACGACCCTCCAGAAGCGTTCGGACCGGGACTTCCGACAGACGGTCTATGAGGCATTTTACGACCGTTGGGCGGAGTTACACAACGCCGTCGGGACTGCCTACGCGAAAAGCGTCCGGACCGACGTGACAACCGCCCGAACGCGCGAGTACGAGACCGCCCGGGCGGCCGCGCTTGACAGCGCAAACGTCCCAACGGCGGTCTATGACACGCTTGTCGACACGGTCATGGCTAACCGGTCGCCGCTTGACCGTCACGCCCGGCTCAAACGCGAGCAACTGGGTGTTGATGACCTCCGGATGTGGGATCTTTACGTGCCACTGGCCGCCGAGCCGACACCGGAGATCGAATACGATAGCGCCGCTGACCACGTCATTGAGGCCCTTGGTGCGCTCGGTGAAGACTGCCAATCGCGAGTCGCCGACGGACTTGACAGTCGCTGGGTCGATGTCTATGAGACCCGTGGGAAACGTTCGGGAGCATACTCCGGGGGGACCTACGACACTCAGCCGTTTATCCTGATGAACTACCAGGACGATGTCGCCTCGATGTACACCCTCGCCCACGAACTCGGGCATTCGATTCATTCCCAGCTCACCAGCGAAGCCCAGCCATACGTCAACAGCCACTACGAGATTTTCGTCGCCGAGGTCGCCTCAACGGTCAACGAGGTGTTGCTCACCCGCCATCTCCTCGATACGCTTACCGACGACCACCTCCGTCGACACGTGCTTAACGAGTATCTTGATCGGTTCCGGTCGACGCTGTTTCGTCAGACAATGTTCGCCGCCTTTGAGGATCAAACACACGCCATCGTCGACGATGACGAGGCGCTCACGCCATCTTGGCTCGATGAGGTCTATGCCGATCTCAAGGCTGAGTTCTATCCCTCGGCGGTGATTGATGACCGCATTGCTCGTGAGTGGATGCGCATCCCCCACTTCTACCGGGCGTTTTACGTCTACCAGTACGCTACGGGCATCAGTG
>JBKHFN010000023.1:0-12145 GCA_046540195.1 Salinarchaeum sp. | reverse complement strand
TCCGCGGCTCTCGACGGTGTTCGAGGCGCTTCCGGCGGATACCGGTGTCAACATCGAACTCAAGACCGCCGACGCGGCCACCGCCGCGATGGAGATTGCGGCAGCAGGTCCCCACCGGACGCTGTTCTCGTCATTCGATCCGGCAGCGTTGGCGACGCTCCGTGATGAGGCGCCTGAGAGTTCCCGCGCCTTGCTGGTGCCTCCGTCGGAGACTGCCGTCGAGACGGCCGCATCCGGAACCGTCGTGGCCGACACGGTTGCTGCTGTTCTTGATCGGGCCGATGCACTGGGATGTGAGGCGGTCCACCCGCAATACGACTGGTGTCGACAGACGCGCCTCGTTGAGCGGGCTCACGACCGCGGACTCGTGGTCAACGCCTGGACGTTCGATACGGCCGAGCCCGTCGCCGCCTGTATTGACGCGGGTGTTGACGGTGTGATCGTCGATCGGTGGGACATCGTCTGAGGTGTCGGCAGGACCGGTCGTGGGTCCGACATTGATACGGCCCGACAGCCAACGTGTCGGTGATGACGATCGCAACAGATGTTACCGACCTGATCGGCGAGACGCCGCTCCTCCGGGTTGAGGACTTTGCTCCAAATTTGGTGGTCAAACTCGAGTCCTTCAACCCATATTCGGTGAAGGATCGGATTGCCCGATCGATGATCGAGACAGCCGAAGCGGATGGCTCGATTGACGCCAACACGACCGTGATTGAGCCGACAAGCGGCAACACCGGCATCGGTCTCGCAACGGTCTGTGCGTCGAAGGGCTACGAGCTGGTGTTGACGATGCCCGAGTCGATGAGCCAGGAGCGCCGACGGCTCCTGCGGGCCCTAGGTGCCGAGATCGAACTCACACCCGCCGAGGAGGGGATGAGTGGGGCGATCGCTCGGGCCGAAGCGCTTCACGATGAACTCGATAACACGTTTGTTCCCGGGCAGTTCGAGAACCCCGCCAACGCCGTTGCCCACCGCCAGACGACCGGGCCAGAACTGTACGAGGCGACCGACGGTGAACTCGAAACGTTCGTCGCCGGTGTCGGGACCGGTGGAACGGTCACCGGTGTTGGCCAGTACTTCGAGGAGGACCGCGACACCGACTTAGAGGTCATCGGCGTCGAGCCTGCAGAGTCAGCGGTACTCTCCGGTGCGGCGCCCGGCAGCCATGGGATCCAGGGAATCGGTGCCGGGTTTGTCCCGGACGTGCTCGAACGCGACCGACTGGATGCGGTGCGGACGGTCACCTACGAGGATGCCGTCACCGCGACCCGCCGTCTTGCCGAGGAGGAGGGCATCGCCGGGGGCATCTCGACCGGGGCGAACCTCCACGTGGCCGCCGAGGTGGCGGCCGAACGCGAAGGGCTAGTCGCGACGATTGTCTGTGATCCCGGCGAGCGATACCTCTCGACGGATCTGTACGCGTGATCTGCTTTCAGAGGTGATGCCAATCAGTTCATTGGCCGATTATCGACCATCGACACAGGCGCAGATATCGGCGAGTGACTGCATTTCGAAGACGGCATAGGAGGGATCGACGGCGTCACAGATGGGTTCGTACGCCACGATCGGGTCGTGGGTGTCTGCCTCGCCGTCGTTGTCATGCAGGTGCAACACTTCGATGCGGTCGCCGAAGCGCTCAACGAACGCCTGCCAGTCGTGGCCGCTCGCCTTGGCGTGACCGATATCAAGTGTAATCCGAAGTGCTGCCGGATCAGCAGCGATCCGACCGAGGGTGTCCGATAGGGCGGTCGGTGAGGCGGTATGTCGCTCGTCCGCCGCCGACCACGGCTGATTTTCCAGACACAGTGGCACGTCAACCGTGGCTGCGTGGGCGGCACACGCCTTGAGCGATCGGATTGCGTTCCGATGGGCCTTCTTGCGCACCCGATCAGGGTATCGTCTGGGAACGGATCCCCCATGGACGACGACCGCCTCAGCGCCCATCGTCGCGGCATCGTTGAGGGTGTCGATCACCATCGTCTCGGCCGCTGCCCGAGCCTTGTCGTTGAAACTCCCGAGGTTGCAGTCCCGAAACGGCGCATGGAGCGTACAGCTCATGCCCGCCGCCTCAAGGATCGTCCCGATCTCCTCGGGTGGTGGTGCTTCCGGTGATGCCTGGAGATACTCGCTTTTGAACTCGACGTGGTCAAGCCCCAGTTCACTGACAAACGCGACAAACTCACGGACGGTCTGGTTGAACCGCAGATCGGCTGCGGCACCGAGGTGACCGGTCATGTTCGAAGCCGGTAAGTCTCTTTGCCAGCCACGAATGCCCGGTGAACCGTCGGTGGGCCCTGGTCATCGACCACGATCAGATCCGCCCGGGCGCCGGGTTCGATCCGTCCCCGATCGGTCAGCCCGACGGCGTCAGCCGGGGCGGCGGTAACGCGACGAACCCGTCGCGGTAGCGGCTCTCCCGTGTCAACAAATGCCGCACGCAGTAATGACGGGGGATGGTAGTCAACCAGCAGGATATCGACGGTATCGGCGTCGATCGCGTCAGCGGTCGCAAGGTTGTCGCGCTGGCTACCACCACGAACGAGGTTGGGCGCGCCCATCGCAGTGGTTATCTCGGTCGTTGCAGCAGCCTCGGCGGCGGCAATTGTCACCGGGTATTCACAGATATCAACCCCGCGGTCGGCCATCCGTCGGATCTCTGTAGCCGTCTCGTTGTCGTGTGAGGCCACCGGGATGTCGGCTGCGTGAGCAGCGTCAATGACCCGATCGGCACGGGCGTCAAGCGTCGCCTGATCGATTGACCGAGTGCGCTCCCAGCGCTCGCGGGCGGTGGGCCGTGGTGCTGAGGACTGCTCGGCGAACCATTCTTTAAAGTTGTCAAAGTTGCGGTACTGCCCCTGACCTGGAATATGTGTCATGACCGACGCCAGGTCAACCACACCGCGGTCAAGGGCGTTGACAACGGCATCAACCGCGTCGGTGTTGGTCAACTCACAGCGGGCGTGAAACCGATGGTCAATCGCTCCGGCGTTGAAGCGATCGATTCGGTCTGCTAGCCGGGTGGCGAGTTCGACTGATCGATCGTCTTCCGGTCGGTCGGTAAAGGAGACAGCGTGAAACTTCGTGGTAATTCCCGCGGTGACATTCGCGCGGTCGACTGATCGGAACGCAACGGCAGAGTCGACCTGCACACCGCTACGTGGATAGACGTGATCCTCAATGTCGTCGCCGTGGAGATCGATAAGCCCAGGTAACACCAGTTGCCCTTCGGCATCGACGTGTTGGTCCGGAGTTCCGTCGGTCTCCGTACCGATGGCAGCGATTCGGCCTGCCTTGATGTGGACGCCACCCTCACGGACCGCTTCCGGTGTGACGATGCGGGCGTTTTCGATCCGGATATTCGATGCCGTTGCGGCGACATCGCGGTCAGCTGAACTCATGTCTGTGCCTCCTGTGTGTAGGCCTCAGCGTCAACGATTCCCTCAAGCTGACCATCATCAAGAATGGCGACGCGGTCGGCCAGCGCGTCGATAACATCGGCATTGTGGAAGACGCCGATTGCGGTTGTCGTCTCGTTGAGGTGCGACCGGAGTAGATTGATCGCGAGCGACCGGGTCTCTGGATCAAGCGCGCTAGTTGGTTCATCGAGCAACAGCAACCGTGGAGAGGGGGCCACTGCCCGCGCGAGGTTGACCCGCTGGCGCTCGCCACCAGAGAATGTTGCCGGATAAGCTTCGAAGAGGTCCGTGGGAAGTGCTAGTGTCTCAAGCAGGTTGCTGGCCCGCTCACGGGCTTTTGAGGCAGATACCCCACGTTCGCGTAGCGGTCGGGCGACGACATCTACTGCTGGAACGCGCGGGATTTCATCAAGAAACTGTGAGACGTATCCCATCTCCGACCGGCGCAAAGCGAGAATCTCGCGCTCTGAGCAGACGGCGAGATCAACCGTTCCGTCGGTCGACTCATAGAGCACTCGTCCACTGGTGGGCTCATAGGTGCGGTAGATGCTCTTGAGCAGCGAGGACTTGCCCGAGCCAGACTCGCCGACGATGGCGAGAAACTCCCCGTCTGCGACGCTGAAGCTCACGTCTTCAAAGCCGACGATCCGCTGACTATTGAGAACGTGCATCCGAAACGTCTTCGAGAGTGACGTGACTGTCAGTACCATGTTCAGATCACCGAGTTGATGAGTTCCTGGGTGTACTCGTGGTGGGGGTCTTCCATGATGCGATCGGTGAGGCCGGACTCGATTACCCGACCGTGGCGCATGACGACCGTGCGATCGGCGAGTAGTCGAACAACGGCGAGATCATGCGAGACAACGATCGTTGCGATATCCTGTTCGCGCTGGATCCGCCGAAACACGTCGAGGACCTTGGCCTGAACACTCACGTCGAGACCTGTTGTCGGCTCATCGAGAACGATCAGATCCGGCTCGGTCGCCAGCGCCTTGGCGATCTGGACCCGGCGTTGCATCCCACCAGAATAGGTTCTGGCGGCGTCGTCCATCCGGCCGACCGGGACCTCTGTCTCTTCGAAGAGTTCCCGTACGCGGTCGCGAATCCGGGCGTACTGGCGCCAGCCGGCAGCCAGGAGTTCTTCGGCGACATTGCCCCCTCCGCTGAACTCAAGACCAAGACCATCACGAACGTGCTGGTGGACTAGACCAACGTGCTGGTTGCGGAGTTCGACCCACTTTTGGTAACTCGCATCAAGCAGATTGCCGTCGTAGCCGTCGATCCGGACGGTTCCGGTGTCGGCCTCGCGGTCGAGTGCGATGACCTCCGCAAGGCTGGACTTGCCAGAACCGGACTCGCCGACGATGCCAAGTACCTCGCCCTCGTTGACCTCAAAGGAGACATCAGCACACGCGACGACGGTCCCGCAGTGGGGACATTGATTTGTCCCGGCACTATCACCGGTTGCTTCGAGACAACGGGGACACCCGTCGCCGTAGCGCTTCGTCACGCCCTCAACGCTGAGGAGACTCATGCGTCCTCACCCCCGGTTGCCGTTCCAGGCCCCCACGCGTGGACTTCATCGCAGTGGTGATCGTGCGCGAGGTCGGGGTTCTCCTGGCGTTTGGCGCAGAAACTTGTGTCGTTGCAAACGTACCGGGTCGTGCTGTCATCGTCGGTGACCTCGGTCCGGTAGGTGTCCGTACTCCCGCAGGCCGCACAGGGCTCCTCAAAACGTTCAACCTGGAACGCCCGATCTTCGAAGGCTAGCGGCTCAACGTCGGTGTGTGGCGGAACGGCGTATATCCGTGCTTCACGGCCGGCAGCAAACAGAAACAGTGTATCGGCGTTATCGAGTTTGGGGGTGTCCCACCGTGGGATCGGTGAGGGACTCATCAGATACCGGTCGTTAACCAGCACCGGGTACGCAGCGCTGATCTGGATTTCCCCCCACTCGACAACGCTCTCATAGAGGTGGACCCACATCTTCGAGTAGTTCTTGTAGGCGTGTCGGCGGCGATTGCGGTCGTCACTCCCGTCAACCTTCCGTAGCGGATCGGTCGTCGGAACCTGCAATACCAGGATCTGGTCGTCGGTCAGTACTTCTTCGGGGATTCGGTGGCGGGTTTGGATCACCGACGCTGTCGTCGTGTCGGTCGTTGTCGCGACGTCAGCGGTACGCTTGGCCAGCCGACGGATGTTTGCGGCGTTGACACTCTCGTCAGCCCCCTGATCGATCACCTTGAATGTATCCTCGGGACCAAGCAACGAGAGGGAGGTCTGGATGCCCCCTGTGCCCCATCCCCGTGCCAGTGGCATTGGCCGTGAAGCAAACGGCACCTGGTGGCCAGGAATGGCGATAGCCTTCAGGACTGCCCGTCGGACCTCTCGCTTGGTGTGCTCGTCGAGATAGGCATAGTTGTAGCCGTCGAGCCCGGCTGTCTCCGCGTCGGTGACGAGTTCGTCGACCGTGTTCGCGTCAGTCATCAGCGGTCACCTCCGCAGGTGTCGACTCCTCACGGTCGCGCAGCGCCCGGATCCGGTCAAGCGTACTCTGGAACGTTACGTAGTGCGGCAGCTTGAGGTGTTCAATGAATCCGAAGGAGTCGATCCCATCGACGATGTCAAGCACGAACTCGGCGTCCTCGGCCGGCTCATCCCCACCGAGTGCGATTGAGGCGTCGAGGATGGACATTCCAATGGACTTGCGCTCGTTGCGCCCGAAGGTCAGCCCGTAGCCAAAGGCGAACCGTGGGTCATCGCGCTTGGCGTAGACCGGCACCACCGCCTCGGTCTCGGTCACCTCGACACTGGTAACAGCAACCGGATCACCTGTGTAGGGGTGTTTGATCCTGACCGGCAGGCGACCGACCCGAACCTCCGCAAGCGTGGGGTGGACACGTCCGTAACCACGTAGCGCGCTGTAGCCCAATGCAGTAATTGCGCCGGTTTCACCGCGTGCAAGTTCCTGAAGGACACCCGCCCGAGGGGCGGGGAACAACACCGGTTCGCGGGTCGTGTCGATCGGATCGGCCGTCGTTTCCACGGGCTCGGTGAGAATCCCCTCCTCACGGAGCAGGGTAATCACGTTCCGGAGCCGCTCGGGTGACTCGTCCGCGTCAAGCTCCCAGTCGGCCGTCGGGTCCGCCTCCTCTTCGAGTGCAAAATCCAGCAGCCGCTGAGTGTAGTCCTTGGTCGCGCCGAGGATTTGTCCACCAGGGATATCCTTATACGCTGGCGACACCCGTCGGGTAGCGAACATCTCTGCCGGCGCGACGGCCTCGGCGTAGCCCCACCGCTCAAGCGTTGATCGGTAGGCCCGTAACAAAAAGGCTGCTTCGGTGGTGTCACCCTGCGCTTGGACGACTGCCCGGGCAGCGAGCTGTGGGGCGAATAGCCCCGCTTCGCCGGTAATCTGTCCGACTAGTCGGCCCAGTTGCCCCTCAATCTGATTGATTGCGAGTGGATCCTCGGGCCCTTCGATACGGCGTTTCTCGAAGAGGTCTTCGGCACGTTTGATAACCTCCTCGCCCGCTTTGACGGCGACGTATCCCATCTACAGCACCTCCAGTGTGGCTGATCGGGGAATGGCGGTGACGGTCTCCTCGGCGGCAATCACTACGTCGAGACCGCACGGGAACGCCGTGTTGACGTCGGCAATCGCCCGAAGGACGTCCGGTGGGATGCCATCAATGCCGATGACCCGCCTGTCTGGGACCCCGGGACCGCACAACTTGATGTTGGTATCGTCCGATCGGGCCGTCTCATGGATCGCCTCGACGCGATAGATGACCGTCGCACCATCGCTCGGCTCCTTGAGCGTTCCCTGATTGGCATTATCGAGAGACGCAGACCGCTGGTTACCGAGATGGATGATGTCGGCCTCGTCAACAGGGGCCGCGGTGAGCCGATTGGCGGCCTCAAGTGCGGAGATGAGCGACTCGTCGGCCGTGTGGAAGGTCACCTCGTTATCGACAAGTGTGATCACCACGGCGTGATCGGCCGGCCCCGCCGGAACAGTGTGGATGGTTCCGGGCCGAGACATCGCGTCGACCATGGCCCGGAAGGTCTGTTGCGTATCGGCGACGGGATCAAAGCCCAGGGCTCTCATTCCTCGCCCTCCATTGATGAGAACTCGACTGTTGTCGCCTGACTCTCGGCCCACTCCTGGCGACGGCGTTGCCGGTAGTCAGCACCAGCGGCTTCGAGATCCGTCGCAATCGCCGTGGACCGTGGGTGCTCAGCGGCAACGGCGGCGTCGACGATAGCCCCGGCGACCGCCTTGGCCTCGGCCTTCCCAGCAACCATCGCGAACCCCTTTGCGTCAGCAACACGCGCCTCTGCGGCCGTCGTGAGGACCTCGCCGAGGTTGAACGGCTGCTCGTTGACAGGCTCAGTCACCTGTTGCATCACGAGCTGTGGCGTCGGCGCCTGGAGGATCTCAACGGGTGTCGAGCTCTCAAGGACAGCCTCGGCGTGCTCAACGAGCGTTGCCTCCTGACAGGCACTGATCATCTCGAAGCGGTCGTTTCGGTCGGAGACGGTCGCGTCGTCCATCCGTACACCCCGAGGTCATCGAAGGTCAGGTTAAGCCTTCGCTGGGTAGTAAACAGTCTGAATAACAAGTGCGGGCCTCTGACCCTCTGTGTTCCCTACCGTCCAGACGCATTGTTACAGGTATATACTCACCTATCCTTCGGGCACGACTCTATACTGATATAAAGTGCTCTGCACCGCGTGAGATCGGTCGGGGGTCGCGTTTCAATTAGCCATCGAGGTGTTGACCGTCCGAACTCTATGGAGCCAAGGGTTATTCCACCCTCTTTGGATGTTCGAGGTGATGGTGGATCCCACAAACGGCGGTGGTTCCGGCATGGATGATCGATCGACCCGTACAAACGACATCTGCACCACCCGTCGAGGAGCACTTGCCGGTGCAGCAGGCATTTCACTAGCCGGATTGGCGGGCTGTTCGAGGGTCTCAGGTGGCGGTGGTAGTGATGCCGAACAGATCACGATGCTGTTGACCCCTGGGACGCCATCGGATGCCCGGCGGCGGTACCAACCACTGCACAACCTCATTGAGGGGGAGGTTGACGGGGTCAGTGTCGAGATGCGCGTTCCACAGAACTACGCTGCCATCCGTCCGGCGCTTGAGTCAGAGCAGGCGGAGATCGGCATGGACGATGTGACGCTGATCTCCAATCCCGACCTGATGGACGTCTATGGTACGACCGTCACCGGTGGGTCGGCGTTTTACTTCTCGATGATGGTCACTAATCCGGACTCGAACATCGACGAACGGACCGACATTGAGGGTAAAGAGATGGCGTTTGCGGACCGGTTGAGTACGAGCGGATCGATCTTTGCCCTCTACGCGCTCAAGGAGGCCGGTCTCGACATCGGTGGCGCACCCGACGAGGATCCGGTTGACTTCTCGGGCACGTGGACCGACCACAATCAGGCCCTGACTCGACTCGGTGACAACGAGGCCGACGCAGCGACAACCTGGGGTGGCAACGGAATCCCTCACCTCTCGGAGGGAACAGAGGTGCCAGATCGCGTTCAGGACAAAAGCTCGTTCCTCGACACGATGGGGACCGAAGAGCCCCAATTCAGACCGTTCTGGTGGTCATTCCCGATCCCCAAGCAACCGATGTACGCCCGGAAGACCTGGGAGTCCGATAAGAAAGCCGAGATTGGCGAGGTCCTCCGTAGCTCGACGAAAGAGCAGATTCAGCAGTACTACCCCGACGACTACAACGAGGAGGAGTTGCCGTTTACGACGCTACGTGATACCTCGATGGACGACTATGAACCGGTGATCAAGCGACTGAACGATATCGGGATCGATCTCGCAGAATAACACGTCCTCTCCTATCATGAGCACGATCAAGGTCGACAACCTGACCAAACGATACGGTGATGTAACGGCAATCGAAGACATCTCATTCGAGATTAACGACGAGTTTGTCGTCCTGCTCGGCGAATCGGGTGCAGGCAAGTCAACGCTGTTGCGGTGCATAAACGGCTTGACTGAGCCCACCAGCGGAACCGTGTACCTTGATGATGAGCCCATCACAGGCTCACAGCCCGAGGTCGGGATGATCTTCCAGCAGCATAATCTCGTTGAGGGGGTCTCGGCGTATTTGAACGCACTTAACGGTGCCCTTGAGCGGTGCTCAACCATCGAGAGCATCTTCCAGTGGCAGAGTCGCGAGGACAAGCGACAGGCACTTGAGGCGCTTGAGACCGTCGGTTTGCTTGAGGAAGCCCATCAGCGAGTCTCGCAGATGAGCGGGGGTCAACAGCAGCGAGTCGGCATTGCGCGGGCGCTTGTACAGAACCCGCGCCTGCTACTTGCCGATGAACCGGTTGCTAGTCTTGATCCGTCGAGTGCTGAGACCGTCATGGCTTACCTGAAGAAGGCGGCAGAGGCTCACAACCTCTCGGCGCTCGTGAGCCTTCATCAGGTCAACATTGCGGCATACTTCGGTGATCGGTTTATCGGCTTGCGCGACGGCCAGTTACTCTTTGATGTTCACCGAGAGAACCTCTCGAATGATCTTGTAGACGAACTCTACGGAAGCGTTGAGACCGTCGGAATCGCTGAGACCGCAGAGCGACCCGAGCCACCTGAGCACGAAACCCTACAGGAACGCACCCGGAGGGCCGAAGTGTGAGCGTCGAAGGCCCCGACAAGCAGCGGCTCAAGGAGTACTTCGGTCTCAAGGAAGTCGGTGACTCGTCGGCTGATCAGAAGCTCACTGAACTCAAACGTCGGAAGACCCGCCGGCGAGCGATGACCGTCCTCGGTATCATTGTCACGGCGGTTCTGTTTTATATGAGTCTGATTGTCGTTGATTTCTCGTTGACCGAACTCTACAAGCAGGTTCCCCAATTCACTGAGGCGCTCGGTGATTATTTCCCACCGACGACCTACTATTTCTTCGGCCTTCCAGTTCCGTTTGTTGACCTCGGCCAGTACTGGGCATTCATGATGGAGGAGAACCTCATCCTCCGGATTGAGTCCGGCGGACCGCTGGGGATCAACATCATCTGGGGGGCGACGTTCGTAACCATAGCGGTCGCCTTCGCCGGTACGGTGCTTGGTCTGCCGGGGGCGTTGCTCTTTGGTATCATGGCTAGTGAGCGGGTGATTCCCTACCCGTTTAATTTCATTTTCCGGGCGACGATGAGTCTAATCCGGGCCATCCCGGGACTGGTCTGGTTTCTAATTTTGATCCCGCTCGGTGGTGTGACGCCTTTCACCGGCGTGCTTGCGATCATGGTCGATACAATCGGCTATCTCGGTCGGCTCTTCACCGACGAACTTGAGGAGATTGCCGACGGGCCGATTGAAGGGATCCGCAGCACGGGCGCCAACGATACACAGGTTATCTCCTTTGGCATGTTGAGTCAGGTGTTCCGGCAGTTCATCGCGTGGATCGCCTTTGACCTCGAACACAACGTCCGGGCGGCAATCGGACTGGGTCTTATCGGTGGCGGTGGACTTGGTCTTGAACTCTACATCCAGCGTCAGACCTTCCACTACGGAAATATGATGGCGTGTATCATCCTCATCTTCCTGCTGGCCGGTTCGGTCGAACTCATCAGCCAGCGGGTCCGATCGTACCTCCGTGAGGGCGAAGTCGACAACCGTGCTGGTGTGCTTGAAGCATTCGTAACTGCCCCGAAGAAGATCGTCGCCTCCACGTTAGGGCGACGACGTCGATAGATGTACTTCGAAGAATACGGTCCAGACTACACACGAACGCTTTCGGAGGTGCCGACGCTCCATGATCCGGTGCGGATCACCGACAGTGACCTCGGCCCTTGGACGGAGGTCCACCAGCACGCCCGGTTGCACGATGCAACGGTCGGGGCGTACACCTACCTCATGGAACGAGTGCAACTCGACCACACCATCGTCGGGAAGTTCGCCAGCGTGGCCTCCGACGTCCGCCTGGGGCCGTCGAACCATCCCATCGAGCGGCCGACGTCGCACCACTTCACCTATCGCGGCGAGCGGTACGACCTCGGGCTGGACGACGAGTCGGTCTTCAGGTGGCGCCGCGGAGATCCTGTCGAGGTAGGCCACGACGTCTGGATCGGCCACGGAGCGACCGTGCTCCCGGACGTCACCGTCGGCAACGGTGCGGTCGTCGCTGCGGGTGCCGTCGTGACCGACGACGTGGCGCCGTACACCATCGTCGGTGGAGTGCCCGCCGAACCGCTGGGTCGGCGTTTCGACGCCGAGACCGCTGCAGCACTTGAGGAGATCGCGTGGTGGGACTGGTCGCGGGAGGAACTTGAGGCCGCCTTCACGGACTTTCAGAGCGACGTCGAGGCGTTCATCGCCGCCTATCACTAATGTCGGTCCGGATCGACAGCCCCTACGGCGAGGACGGCGAGTGGTTCCGTGGCAACCTCCACACCCACACCGATGCCAGCCCGGACGGGGCGTGGTCACTCGAGACGGTCGTCGCCGTCTACGCTGACCGTGGATACGACTTCGTTGCGGTC
Organism: Salinarchaeum sp.; assembly: GCA_046540195.1. Taxonomy (GTDB): domain Archaea; phylum Halobacteriota; class Halobacteria; order Halobacteriales; family Salinarchaeaceae; genus CAZFMU01. The sequence continues at coordinate 200 of JBKHFN010000023.1, read as the reverse complement.
ACCGACCACGATAATGCCACACCGGTCGAGACGGTCGACGATGTTACCCTCCTGCCCGGAATCGAGGTCACAGCCAACGGTACACACGTCGTCTGTCTGGGAACCGACAACGTCGTGTCACCACACGCCGACCATCAGCGCGTCCTCGACGAGGCGGCGGCTGCCGGCGGGATCGGTATTCTGCCCCGCCCCAACTGGGG
>JBKHFN010000022.1:0-12175 GCA_046540195.1 Salinarchaeum sp. | reverse complement strand
TGCTCCCAGTTCGACCGCGACACGTCGGTCGTGTCGGGGACCTGCCCAAAGAGGAGCAACGCCGCCATTGTCGCCGAGAGATCGGTGTGATGGCGCCAGTCGGTGGTCGGGGTAACGCCCGGGCCGGCCGCGAGAACAGTCTGGGCTGGGCCGGTGTGGTTATGCGACGCCCAGGTGACCCCCAGGTAGTCAGAGATGACCTCGCCAAGCGTATTCGAGAGCGCGTACGGCGAGTCACTGGTACGCGCCTCGTTGATCCGCTCAACCTCCGCGTCGGTCAGTGAGACATCAACAGACTGAGCTACGGCCTCGCGGATCGGCACACCACGCTCGATGGCAGCTGCAATCGCGGTATTCGAACCGCTTGCCTGGCGGATCGTCTTGGTCTTGAGGGGAGCACCGTAATCATCTCCGGTTGCGAGGCCGCCGGTCTCGTGATCTGAGGTAACAATCAAGAGGGTGTCGTCGCGGCGGGCAACAACCTCACGGGCCCAGGCGACCACTTCATCGAACGCCCGGGTCTCAGCAACGGTCGTCTGGACGTCGTTGCCGTGTTCGGCGTGATCGATGCGACCACCCTCAATCAGCAGGAAACAGCCGTTGTCACCAGCAAGACGGGAAAAGGCCGCCTGTGACATCTCAAGCAGCGACGGGATCGAGTTATCGCGGTCAAGTGTGTATGTCACGTGGCTCTGATCGAAGAGCCCGAGTAGTTGGTCACTGCTAGCGGCCATCAGATCCGATCGGTCGGAGAGAATCTCATACCCTGCTGCAGAGGCTCGATCAAGTTGATCGCGCGACCACTCACGACGCCCCCCGCCGAGGAGCACGTCCACCTCCTGCTCAAGATACTGGTCGGCGATGTCGCGTTCAAGATCACGATCATAGATGTGCGAGCCGAATACGGCCGGCGTTGCGTGGGTAATCCGGGTGGTCGAAACCAGACCGGTCGCCTTTCCGATCTGGTTGGCCACCTCGAGTAGCGTGGTGATCGGCGTGACATCCTCCGAACCGGCCGGGCCGCGAACCGATACCTGACCGTTGTACGCTTGCATCCCGGTTGCCAAGGCAGTCCCCGCCGCGGCGGAGTCGGTCACCGAACCGTCGCGCGGAAAGGTTCGCGTCAATCCAACAGGGGTCATCGACTGGAGAGCGAGATCTCCATGCACGTGTGCGGTAATCTCGATTGGGTCAAACCCCATGCCGTCACCGATCGCGAGCATGACGTTGTTGATCTGGCCGCCGCCGGTTGTCGTTGTGCTATTCGCTGGCTGTGCCGCGGCAAGGTCGGTCGCCCCCAGCGCGCCGACAGTCCCGAGTCCAGCCATGAACTGGCGTCGTCGCATGCAGGCAATACCTGTAGAATGAGTGATAAATTTGTTTATAATAGACGTCCATACAACGCTGATGAGTATAGAGTACTACAGACCATTCGGCGGCAAAACTTGACATCCATTTACTGAACGACAGAAATCAAAGAACCCCGATGAATTATCAAACAACAGCTTAATACTCACACTAATTTAAATTGATGAGGTATGCACGATCTGACCGGATTCCAGCGAGATCTGCTATACGTTATCATCGGCGGTGACCGCCCGCACGGACTGGCAATCAAGGACGAACTCGAAGAGTACTACGGCACCGAAATCAACCACGGTCGGTTGTATCCGAATCTCGACACGCTCGTCAAAAAGGGCCTCGTCGAGAAGGGCCAGATTGACCAACGGACCAACTCCTACTCATTGACTCAGCGTGGCTCTCGTGAGATCGAAGCCCGGCGTGAATGGGAGGACGACTACATCAACTTCGAGTATTGACATCCACTAACGGGTGAAACCGTGGATGCCTCCGGTGGTATGCCGTCCCCACGGAGGCAAGATTTCCGTCGCCGGTGCTCTGGTTTGTGCGCTCCTCATTGAGACTTGCCCTCACAGGAGCGTGAGGAGTTCCGATCAATTGTGGTCGTTCCACTTGAGAGCGTCGTCACTCATGCCGACTGCAAGGGGGCCGACAACAGCGAACACACCAACTGACGGCACGTGATTATCACCAGTGATAATGAGTCTTGAGGGCCAGACTAGATCGTGTTCCACTTGAGGTGGCCTCGGAGCCCGACCTCCAACGACTGGACTCAGGGCCTGGCAGGCGTGAAGGAACCAAGCGACTCAGCGAGACGAGCACCAGCAGGGTCAACGATGGGACGACAATCGGACTTACGATTCCCGATCGGTGACGCGTCAACTAGGTCAGCTCCGCGAGGGCGATCTCACCACCGTCGATCGCAAGGCGGACCTCCTCAAAGGTCGCCCGGAACCGTTGTCGGTGACGACCATCGGACCGATAGGTCATCGCCGACGTGACCAGTCCAGCCTCCTCAAGGCGGTTGAGTCGTCGATAGACCGTCGCCCGGGAGATGTCGAGTTCGGTGGCAATCGTACGGGCCGGAAGCGCCTCGTCGCTGATTGTCTCGATGATCGCCTGGGCGTGTTCGTCAGCCAGCAGTGAAAGCACCTCCTCGACATCGGCCGAAGACGTCGAATCGGCCGTCGACGGGCGAGTGTGATCGTTTACGCGATCGGGTCGTGCATCAAGCGTACGCGGGGACATGCGTACCTCGGGATAACGAAGCAAGCCAGGTAGATGTCGTTGCTAGGAGTTTCGAGATAGCCCATAGCGTGCCCCTAGCTATCTAGAGTATCGGTGTCCGCGTGGGTCTCGAAAAAGGCCGCCGCGAGCGCCCGCTGTGCCTTGCGAAGATGATACAGCAGCGTCGGCGCCGTGATGCCGAGCGTCTCAGCCACCTCCTCGGCGGTACTCCCACGAGGAGAAGTGAAGTACTCGCTGAGATACGCCGTCCGGAGGACCTGGCGCTGACGGTCAGTGAGTGTATCACGTAGCGTGTCCCGGAAGGCGGCCATCGGAGCCGGATCGCGGGAACGACGCTGTTTGGTCACGAGATCGACCGTGTCGAATCGGTCCGCAAGCACCTCAAGGAGTTGCCGGGGGGTCTCTGTTGCGGATACGGTCACCGTCAGCCGGGCGGTCCCCTCACGATAGGTGGCATCTTCAACCGATGCACCCCAGGCGGTGACGACGCTGAGCGGGGTCCCCTGCTCAATTCCAATCTCGATCAGCGGCTCCTCCTCGCTTCGAACGATTCGCGTGCGATCCGTCTTCGGATGCGTCTCAAGGCGGTCGCTCGCTATCGCTGCTGTCGTTGAGGGACGAAGATATCCAACAACACCAGACTCCTCAACCGGAACAACGCCGGCAAGCGAAAGCGAGTCAAGCGCGTCGTCGGTCGCTGCGACCCCCGGACTGGTGTCGTCCGTGACCTCAATGGTGAGCTCCGTCACAGTGTCAGCGAACAGGAGCTCCTCCTGACGGCCAGAGACGATAGCGAACCCGGCAACGATTCCCAGCGTCTCAATGGCGGCACGTTCGCGCTCTTGGATGCCTGCCTCATCGGTCACGTAGGCACTGATCGTGCCGTAGGTGATCTCGTCGTGACAGATCGGTACTGCCAGCGATGACTGGAGTCCATCCCGGAAGGCAGCCAGGCGCACCGACTCGGGGATAGTATCGTCCGCAACGAGTCCGTCGACCGTGCAAGATTCGTTGGTTCGCATCGCCCGATGAGCAGGCAGTGCCATCTCATCGGACTCCGCGGTAACGATCTCCGCGAGTTCGTCAACAGTACCATCGGTCGCGACGACACGCAGCCGATCGGTGGTTCCAACCCGTTCGCCGACCCAGACGAACGCGTACCGGTCGGTCGCGGCAAGCCGTTCACAGATGGTCGTCGCTACTGCCTCGTATCCCGGCGTATCGACGATCCGTCGGAGAATGTCGGCGATGAGATTGTCGATCGTTTCGATCCGATCGATCTGGCGGTCAAGACGGTCAATCCGGGATTCAAGCTCGTGACGACGCTCGCGCGAGTGGAGAAAAACCGCTGCCCCATCGGACGTCGGGCGTATTTCGACTCGGAGCCATCGGTCGATCGTCGGGTAATACTCGCGAAAGGCCGTCTCGTCGATCGCTTCGCCCGCTAATGCATCAGCCAGCGCGTCAGTCGTCGCGTCGGGAAAGGCCTGCGGGAGCGTCCGGCCTTGTAGGGCCGTTGCGTCGGCGGCAAGCAGGGTCTCGGCTGTGGCGTTGACAGCCGTGACAACCCCCTCGGTGTCGGTCTCAATGATACCGATCGGTGCAACAGCACTCGTGGAGTCCATCGTTTATGTCAATACCGGATGAGGACGGCGGGTCATGAGAGCGAGTAGGTGACGTTGCTGAACTCAAAGCGGGCACCGCCGGTCGCATTGTCGGTAAGTGACGCGGTCCAGCCGTGAGCGCGGGCGATGCGATCAACGATTGTGAGGCCAAACCCGGTGCCGGCGTCCGTGCGGGTGTATCCGGGCTCGAAGACACTGTCGCGCTGGTCCGCCGGAATACCCTGGCCGGTGTCAGCGACATAAAATCCGTCGTCGATCATTCCGACACGGATGGCGATGGTGTCGATGTTATCCGTACAGCCGTGTTCGATGCTGTTGCGAAAGAGGTTCTCAAAGAGCCGCTGGAGACGGTCGGCGTCGGCCTCAATCGTCGGGAGGTCATCCACGACCGAAAGCGTCGCCTCAGCGGTGTCGACCGTCGCCCAGGCGTCACGAACGACCGCCTCAAGATCCACTGACTCTGAGGTAGTCACGACGCTATCACCACGAGCGAGCGTCAGGACGTCCTCGATGATCCGCTCCATGCGGTCATGCGCCTGCTCAAGATGCTCGAAGTGTTCGTCATCCCCCGTCTCGCGCGCCGCCTGGAGCCGAGCATCGGCAACGTCAAGCGGATTGCGAAGGTCGTGACTGACCACACTCGCGATCCAGTTGGTGGCCGACGATCGGTCGTTTGATCGGTCGGTGAACAGGAGATAACCATCGGTGGCCGATTCCTCTGCGTCAACGACATGAACGCGACAGCGGCGGGGACGATGCCCCGTCCGATCGGTAACCGTTCGCGGATGCTCACGAAGATCAACACTGAGCGACGCACCCTGTCGAATGGTCGTCATCAGCTCCGCAAACGTCGTGTCGTCGGCATCGACGTGATACCGCTGCCACCACGTACTGAGCGACCCCTCAACATCCTCAAAGCGGTCAATAAATGCCTGATTCACGTACTCAATCCGGACCGTAGCGTCCACAAGAGAATAGCCAAGTGCCGGGACCGGCATCGACTCAAGGGCGATCGAATAGCGCGGATCGTCTGAGTGCGCTGGGTCAGTCATGGGGAAAGTGCCACGTGAGGCGGCAGAGTGGGTCGGACACGACGGGTGACACAACGTGTTGTGTGCAGTGGGGCGTTCGGCATGCACCTGCTAAGGTGTTTTCCTCGGGAGTGGACCATCGCGGTGAGAGCGGTCACCGACCCGGATCATACCCGTGTTCTCGCGGCGCGGCGACCACAATCGGCGTTTCGGTAGGCCCGTAGACATCCATCTGCTGGGCTTTCATCGACGTTGCCGTTCCAACGGACTCGACAAGTCCACGCTCAGCGAGTGCATTGAGGTGGTACTGAACGGTCTGAAGCGAGCGGTCGGTGGCGGCTGCGAGTTCGGAGATCGTCTGTGGATGCTCACACAGTCGAAGAAACACCGTCCGTCGGGTCGCCGAGCCGAACGCATTGAAGATCCGATCGACGGCTGGATCATCAAGGTAGAGCACTGGTTGTCCCGGGGTGTCGTTGGTCTGTACGTGTGAGACGAGATGCTGGGCCATAGCAATCGATCGGAGAGCCGCCGGGTTAACTCCGGGTGCCCCGTTTCAGACCATGTAACAGGTACATCACAGGGGATTTTTACTCGCGCCACGACATGTATCAAAACGTGTCCCCTCCCGAGTCCGGCCTAACGAAGATCCAGCCGAACGTTTTGATGGTCGACGACGAGAAGGAGGTCGCCGACGCGTACGCGTTACGGCTGGAGGGCGTTACCGACGTGACCGTTGCCTACGGCGGTACGGAGGCCCTTGAGACACTCAAGCAGCATGCACCGCCGGATGTCGTGCTGCTCGATCGGCACATGCCTGGAACGTCCGGTGACGCCGTGCTTGAGACCATCCGCGAGCGCGACCTTCGGACACGGGTCATCATGATCACCGCCGTTGATCCGGGCCTCGACATCGTTGATCTTCCCTTCGATGACTATCTCTGCAAGCCTGTCGAGCGGAGCGATCTACGGGCGGCCATCGATCAGCAGTGTCAGATTCTGGCGTACGAGCTGCTCGGCGAATACTTCGAGATCGCATCGAAACGAGCCGTGATCGCTGCCGAGGTTCCCGCCAGCGAGCGCGATAATGACGCCGAGTTCACTGCCCTCGGCGAACACGCTACGCGACTCAGGTCACGCCTTGAGCGTGTGCTCCCCGACGCCGAGGAGACGCTTGACGCATTTGCGTCGATCGATCGTCGGCGGTACTGAACTGTGACGGGGAAAAGCCCCGCGGGGCGCCATATCCGGGGAGGGACGACCAACGACGGAGGCAAACAGCGGGGACAAACAGAGGCGATCTCAGGCGCCCCAGCAGAGCGTATGTAAGCATACAACAAATACGATCGTGGTCGTTGCAGCAGTCGAAACAGCGCCCTCATTCGAGCACAGGTGCTGCTCTGACAGACAGTCGCCGCCGGGTAACAGAGGCGGTGACAGACGCGCTCAGAACGGGAACAGCGAGTCGGCGTCTGCCGGGCGCTTGAGAAGTTCGATTTCGTGGTTGTCTTGATCTTTTGTGAACGCGTAGCGGTGATCGCACGAGGCGGGATCGCGGTAGTCGGGGGCCTCACGACGGTGAAGCCGGTCCCAGGCATCGGTCAGGTCATCGACCCGAACACAGAGGTGGCCCCACGCATCACCGTGAGTGTACGTCCGTCCGTCGTAATTATACGTGAGTTCGAGATCCATGGCCTCCGGCGGCGCCTCGGGGGGGCGCATGAAGTAGTTTGCGAACGTTTCGGCCTCCCAGCGACCGGCCGGCTCGTACTCAAATTTCCGAAGCCAGTATCCGAGTGCGATGTCGGCGTCAGTCACCCGGAGCATCGTGTGATCAAGACTCCAGCGGGCGCCGTGGTCGCGCTCAACGAGTTCGATCTCGTGTCCGTCCGGATCCGTAACGAATGCGTACCCGGGATTTTCAGAGGGCGGACGATAGTCGGTTACCCCCTCGTCCATCAACTCCGCGTACGCCGCCTCGACATCGCTGACACGCACAGCAACGTGCCCCCAGGCGTCACCCATTTCGAGAGCATCATCGTCGTGATTGCTCGTCAACTCAAGCATGGCGGCGTCATCATGAGCGTCTGTCGGCCCGAGGTAGGCAATGGTGAAATCCGCACCATCGTACCGCTCTTTGAGTTCGTACTCAAGATGATCGCGGTACCACGACAGGCTTGTCTCCAGGTCCGTCACCCGGAGCATCGTGTGATCAAGCAGTCCGGTCATGGTTAAGTTCGGGGGGCGCCCGACAAAAGCCTCCGGCCTCAGACTTAGGAGCCCTGAAGAATTGATGGGTCAAGGTCAATCGGCCGCGAGTCTCCCTTTCCGGCGGCGACCCCGCTGGTAATGATTGCCTGAAGGCCCTCCTCGACGCTCATGTCGATGTCGTAGACCCGGTCTCGCGAAACGTAGATCACGAAGCCACCCATGACCGGGTTCGGTCCCATCGGCAGGAAAAGACTCACCATTCCTTCCTCGACATGTCCAACACTTTCCTCAAGGTGCTGTGGAGCCTCGGCGGTAACGAAAGCCATCGTATAGGAGCCCTCCGTCGGATACTCGACGAGTTTGACATCACGAAAGCTCTCTTCACCTCGAGCGATTGTCTCACTCATCTCCCGAAACCCGCCGTAGACTTGTCCGATACCGGGAATCGATTCCGCGACTGAGTGAAAGACATTCGCCGCCCAGCCGCCGCGAGGTGCTGTCTCAATCGCCGCACCAAGAACCAGCACGAACGCGAGTGATCCGCCGAGCACCACCAAGACGGCCGCACCGCTGCCGATGTTGAGACCGGTCGCAATGACTCCTACGACGGGGGCAAGCAGACCGAACAGAAACCGTCCAGCGAACAACAAGATACCGAGCGTAACGAGCGCCGGGACCAGAAACACCACGCCGGTGACGAGGTAGCTCCTGAGTTGTCTGGCCGTCTGTGGACGCAGTGGGACGTCATTACTCATGAGACGCATCTGGGGTGTCTGGCACAAAACTCCTTGTCCCGGACTGCAAAATGAGAACGCCGATCCCGCAGATCAGTCGCCGGAGGGAAGCGGTTCCTCAGTAGTGGACGTCTCGGTCGTTGTCGCCGCCTCGTCCGCCTCTTCTTCTTTCTTATCTTTGATTTTCTTCAATCTGAATGTTTCTTCACGTTCCTGCTCCATGAGCTTCTGCTCGATGTAATCGCGATTCTCGCGCAGTTCAGGCAGGAGTTTGAATTCGAGAGCGTTGACCCGGCGCTTGGTCTTCTCAATTTCCTCAAGCATCTTCTTCATTGCCGTTTCAACCTCGGCGGCAAGGATGATCTGCTCAAGCAGGTCCTCGTAGGCGGCAGCCGCCTCATCAATCCGTGCACTCGTTCCGAGAACGCCGTACCCGCGTTGATCGAGATTCTTTTTCACCTTGGTCGACTCGATTTCGGGAACGACCACCCCCATGATGTTTTTTGACTGCATGGTGATTTCAGGATGCTCCTCAAGAGCGGCCGCGGCGCCGCGCACGGCAACATCTCCCTCCATCGACCGGGCCATGTTGAGCTTCCGCTGGGCGCGCTCGTAGTCCGCCTCAAGATCGGACCGAACCTCCTGCGCCTGATCGAGAATATCCATGAACTCCATGATCAGGCCATCACGTTTCTGCTCAAGCGTATCGTGCCCGCGCTCGGAAAACTCAATCCGCTCCTCAATCTCCATGAGGTTCTTGCGGGTGGGTTTGACGTCCTCGGCCATCGCCAATGGCTATCGATTCCCGCGTGTTAATTCTGTCGAGAGGGGGTCTTACGGTCGATCGCGGTAGTACGTGAGTGCTACTCCAACGGCCATCGGGCCGATGACCGGCCAGTGCTCAAATGGCGAGCCGCCGGTCAGAGCGATCCAGCCACCGAGGGCTCCGCTGACCACCAGTAACACACCTGCACTGAGTCCCACGGCTCCGCCATCGAGAAGCGCACGTACACCAAGGAATCCTGCCCCGAGCATGATCGCCGCAAACGCGCCCTGGATAGCCCCAGCGATACCCAGAATGGTCCCGAGAGCAAACAGTGCGAGAAGGCCCACAACCAGGAGTCCGCCGGCGGCGGCAAGGCGATCAAGCGACGCGGATGAGGGGGACACGGATACGAGGATGTTTTGAGTATACAAACGCGCTGCGATCGCTGCCGGCAACAAAAGGCGGCGGATCCAATGAGAACAGAACAGTCGCGTCGACTGTGGTTATGGGGTGTAGACGAACGGAATATCCACACCCAGTAGGGCGGCAAACAGTGTCGTCGCAAGGTAGAACAACACAAGAATAATGACAGCTACGCCAACGGCCCCCGGGGTGTCGACAGGGTCAACCATACGACTAGTATGCCACCGGATCTTAAGAATGTCGTGGTGTGCTCGCGGACGACGGTACGCAGCCGTCGTGTCAACTACTCTGATATTATAACTCCCCAAGACGGGTGACAGAACGACAGTGAATACCGTCAACGGCCGGCTGCGAGAGACCGAGTCAGTCGGCGGTGAGTTCGGCCATCTCCGATTCGTCCTCGCGGTAGTACTGCTCAATGAACTCCTCGTCAATCCGGATGAGTTCGTCTCTGGGGAGCAATGAAAGGAGATCCCATCCGAGCTCAAGGGTCTCTTCGACGCTCCGGTTAGTGTTAAAGCCCTGCTGAATGAACTCGGTCTCGAACTTGTCAGCGAAATCAAGGAACTTGTTGTCCCGCTCGGAAAGCGCCTCGCGACCCACAATGTTCACGAGATCACGGAGGTCTTCCCCTTCGGCATACGCGGCGTACAGCTGGTCGGCGACATCGCCGTGGTCGGCACGGGTAAGGCCCTCGCCGATTCCGTCGTCCATCAGTCGGGAGAGACTCGGCAGGACATAAACCGGGGGTTCGATGCCCTGTGAGTCGAGTTCGCGGTCAATGTAGATCTGCCCCTCGGTGATGTATCCCGTCAGGTCAGGGATCGGGTGGGTATCGTCGTCACCGGGCATCGTGAGGATCGGGATCTGCGTGACCGTTCCGTCACTCCCCTCAATCCGGCCGGCACGCTCATACAGCTGCGCCAGGTCGGTGTACATGTATCCGGGGTAGCCACGCCGGCCCGGCACTTCCTCACGGGCAGCACCGATTTCGCGGAGCGCCTCACAGTAGTTGGTCATGTCCGTAAGGATGACCAACACGTGGTAGTCCTGGTCGAAGGCAAGGTACTCTGCAGTCGTCAGCGCCAGCCGCGGCGTGACCGTCCGCTCGACAGCCGGGTCGTCCGCGAGGTTCATGAACACAACCGTCCGATCAAGCGCACCGGTCCGCTCGAAGTCGTCCATGAACTCGTTGGCCTCCTCGGCGGTGATCCCCATCGCTGCAAAGACCACCGCGAACTCGGAGCTCTCGTCGCCTTCGTCCTCCTCGGGGACGCTTGCCTGGCGGGCAATCTGCAACGCCAGTTCGTTGTGCGGTAGCCCCGATCCGGAGAACAGCGGGAGCTTCTGGCCGCGAATGAGTGTGTTCATCCCGTCAATCGCGGAGACGCCTGTCTGGATGAACTCCTCAGGGTAGTTCCGCGCCGCCGGATTGATTGCCGAGCCAACGATGTCGCGGCGCTCCTCGGCGACGACATCCGGGCCGTCATCAATCGGTCGCCCCGAGCCGTCAAGGACCCGTCCGAGTAGGTCCTCGGACACGGGCATCTTCATGGTCTCGCCGACGAATCGAACCGACGCGTCACGGCCGATGCCGCCAGTGCCCTCAAACACCTGGATGGCAACGAGGTCCTCGGTCGTTTCAAGAACCTGTCCACGACGGATTTCGCCGTCCTCGGTTTCAAGTTCGACGACCTCGTCGTACCCGATTGGCTCGTCAACCTCGGCGAAGACCAGCGGTCCACTGATTTCGGTGATCGTCTGGTATTCTTTCATCGTCCTTAGTAGAGTTCCCGCAGTTGCGCAGTGATCTCCTCTTCAACCTCACCGGCGAAGGCGTCAGCCTCGTCGTCAGGAGTCGTCGCGATCCGGCTGATTCGCGCCAGCGCGTCGGTGTCGGTGATCTCTTCGACGGACGCTCCGGCCTCAAGTGCCTCGAAGGCCTCGTCATTGAAGGTCTTGATGGCCTGCAGGATACGGTAGGTCTTCTCCGGTGGACAGTAGGTATCCACGTCGTGGAAGGCGTTTTGCTGGAGGTAGGCTTCCCGGAGGAACCGGGCTACCTCAAGGGTGAGCTGCTGGTCTTCGGGCAGCGCATCCTTGCCGACGAGTTGGACGATTTCCTGGAGTTCGGTCTCCTCTTCGAGGGTGTCGACCGCCCACTGGCGCAGTTCCGGCCAGCCCTCGTCGACCTCGTCCTCAAACCAGGGGTCAAGCTGCTGGCGATACAGCGAGTAGGACTCGTTCCAGTTGATCGAGGGGAAGTGACGTTGCTCGGCCAGGTCGGAGTCAAGCGCCCAGAACGTTTTGACGATTCGCAGTGTGTTCTGAGTCACCGGTTCCGAGAAGTCACCGCCCGGCGGCGAGACAGCACCAATGACGCTGATGGAGCCCTCAGTCCCGTTGATGTTTTGGAACTTGCCGGCACGCTCATAGAAATTCGCCAGGCGGGCGGCGAGGTACGCCGGATAGCCCTCCTCGCCGGGCATCTCCTCAAGTCGAGAGGAAATCTCCCGGAGCGCCTCGGCCCACCGGGAGGTTGAGTCGGCCATTAGCGCGACATCATACCCCATGTCGCGGTAGTACTCTGCGACGGTGATTCCCGTGTAGATGCAAGACTCCCGAGCGGCCACCGGCATGTTCGACGTATTGGCGATCAGGCAGGTCCGGTCCATCAGCGGATTGCCGGTCTTCGGGTCCTGCAGTTCGGGGAAGTCCTCAATGACCTCGGTCATCTCGTTGCCCCGCTCGCCACAGCCGATGTAGACGACGATG
>JBKHFN010000021.1:0-12683 GCA_046540195.1 Salinarchaeum sp. | reverse complement strand
CTCCTCGCGGACCTCCGGGATGACGGTGTCCTCGGTGCCGTCGGCGATCGCGTCAAGGACATCGACGATCAGGTCGGCCACCGTTCGACAGGCGTCCTCATCGAAGCCGCGGGTCGTGATCGCTGGCGTGCCAACACGGATGCCACTCGGATCGAATGGCGTGCGCGTCTCGCCGGGAACGGTGTTGCCGTTGAGCACCAGTCCGGCCTCTTCGAGAGCCGTCTCGGCGTCGCCTCCGCTGACGTCGGGATGTGACTCACGCAGATCGGCGAGTACAAGATGGTTATCGGTTCCTCCAGAGACGAGTTCGATGCCGCGTTCTTGGAGCTGGTCGCCGAGCGCGGCGGCGTTGTCGATCACCTGCTGGGCGTACTCTTCGAAGGCCGGCTGAAGGGCCTCCTTGAAGCCGACGGCCTTGCCGGCGATGTTGTGCAGCAGGGGTCCGCCCTGGGCGCCGGGGAAGACGGCGTTGTCGATGGCGTCGGCGTGTTCCTCATCACACATGATAATGCCACCGCGGCCCGCCCGGATGGTCTTGTGCGTCGACCCGGTCACGAAGTCGGCGACGCCAACGGGCGACTGGTGAACGCCGGCGGCGACCAGGCCGGTGATGTGCGCGATATCGGCGAGATGATAGGCATCAACCGCCTCGGCAACCTCCTGGATGCGCTCCCACTCGACCTCGCGCGGGTACGCGGAGTACCCCGAGACGATGATGTCCGGGTCGAACGTCTCGGCGTGGTCGTGGAGCCCCTCGTAGTCGATGTAGCCGGTCTCGGGGTCAACCTCGTAGTGTTCGACCTCGTAGAACTGGCCGGCAAAGTTGACCTGGTGGCCGTGTGAGAGGTGTCCGCCGTGCTCAAGCTTCAACGAGAGGATCTTGTCGCCGGGCTCGAGCATGCCCAGATAGACGCCCATGTTCGCCTGCGTGCCCGAGTGGGGCTGGACGTTGACGTGCTCGGCGCCCCAGAGCTCCTTCGCGTAGTCGATGGCGCGCTGTTCGACCTCGTCGGCGTATCGACAGCCGCCGTAGTACCGCTCGCCGGGGTATCCCTCTGCGTACTTGTTCGTCAGCACGCTGCTTTGGGCGTCTAGGACCGCTTCACTAACGTGGTTCTCGGAGGCGATGAGGTGGAGTTCGTCGTTCTGACGCTCGATCTCGTCTTCGAGGAGATCGGCGAGGTCCGCGTCAACCTCGCGTACGTCGTCGTGCGCGATTGGTGTGTGCTCAACCATGGTTCTATGACGCACAATACGAGCCTCCCGTGTATAAGCATCGAACCCGAGGGGTTCTGCCGGGAGTGTCGCCCCGGTACAACATGCGCCAAGAAATACCTGGGATTTATACTGGGAACTACTTTTCCTATATAGCTTTTGGGAGAAACGTTAAGTGGTCCCCTCCCATGGTATACATGGACTATCGTCGGGACGATCCATCCGGTCCCCGCCCCCGACGGCTTGACCGTCTGCGTGCGGGTGACCCACGCGCCGGCATGTGTGCAATGTCACCATGACTCACGGTCTATTCCGACAGCCAAACGATGACCAACGACACCACGCTTGAGACGCTCAGTCAGGAGTATCAGGCCTCAATTCCCTCCGACCTCCGCGAGACCCACGACTACGACTGGTATCTCTCGGAGGTCCGATCGGCCCCTGGAATCGCTCGCAACGCCAACCAGCGCGTCGCCGACATGTTTGATTACTACGGGACCGAGTACGACGAGGAACGCGGTCTCGTCGAGTACAAACTCGCCTCCGAGGATCCGTTGCATGACGGCGAGAACCGGTTCTACGGACGGGTCATCCACGAGGCCATCCACGAGTTCGTCAACAAGGTCAAAAGCGGTGCCCGCGGACTCGGCCCCGAGCGCCGCATCCTGCTGTTGCTCGGCCCCGTCGGCTCCGGGAAGTCCGCCTTTGACGCCCAGCTTCGGCGGTACTTCGAGGACTACACCAACCGGGAGGCCGGCCGGATGTACACCTTCCGGTGGACAGGACTTCGTGAGATCATCCCCGATCAGGACCCAGCCGACGACGTCGTGCGCTCGCCGATGAACCAGGACCCACTGGTGTTGTTGCCGCCCGAACAGCGCGAGCGCGTCCTCGAGGATGTCAACGACACGCTTGATGCGCCCTACACCATCCGGAACCAGCAGGCACTTGATCCCGAGTCTGCGTTTTACATGGACCGGCTGTTGGCCCACTACGACGACGACCTCAAGGCCGTCCTCGACAATCACATCGAGATCGTCCGCCTAGTGGCCGACGAGAACAAGCGCCGCGCGCTTGAGACCTTCGAGCCCAAGGACAAGAAAAACCAGGACGAAACCGAGCTCACGGGGGACGTCAACTACAGCAAGCTCGCGGTCTACGGCGAGTCAGACCCACGGGCCTTCGACTTCTCGGGGGCGTTCTGTAATGCCAACCGTGGCATCTTCAGCGGCGAGGAGCTGCTCAAGCTTCAGCGGGAGTTCCTCTATGACTTCCTGCACGCCACCCAGGAGCAGACGATCAAACCCAAGAACAACCCCCGGATCGACATCGACCAGGTGATCGTCGGGCGGACGAACATGCCCGAGTACAAGGACAAGAAGGGCGATGAGAAGATGGAGGCGTTCAACGACCGGACCAAGCGGATCGACTTTCCGTACGTCCTGGCCTACGAGGACGAGGCCAAGATCTATGAGAAGATGCTCTCGAACGCCGATGTGCCGGACATTCATGTCGAGCCACACACGCTTGAGATGGCCGGCCTCTTCGGCGTGCTCACTCGCATTGAGGAGCCCGAACTCGACACCGTTGATCTCCTCTCGAAGGCCAAGGCCTACAACGGCGAGTCCGACGCCATCGAGGACGTTGACGTCAAGAAGCTCCGGGAGACGGCCGCCGAGACCGCCGAGATTGGCGAGGGCATGACCGGCGTCTCCTCGCGGTTCATCGGCGACGAGATCGCCGAGGCGATCATGAACTCGAAACACCGCGACCGGGCGTATCTCTCGCCGCTGATCGTCTTCAACTTCTTCGAGGAGAACCTCGAACACCACGGCTCGATCCCAGAGGACCGCTTCGAGGAGTACTACCGGTACCTTGAGACCGTCCGCGAGGAGTACAAGGAGCGGGCCATCGAGGACGTTCGCCACGCCCTTGCGTACGATGTCGACGAGATCCGCCGGCAGGGTGAGAAGTACATGGACCACGTCATGGCATACATCGACGACGACACCGTCGAGGACGAGCTCACCGGCACCGAGCAGGAGCCCGATGAGACCTTCCTTCGGGCAGTCGAGGAGCAACTTGAGATCCCCGAGAACCGCAAGGACGACTTCCGCCAGGAGGTCTCGAACTGGGTGTCCCGTCGGGCGCGTGAGGGTGAAGCCTTTGATCCGACCGACAACGAGCGACTCCGCCGGGCCCTTGAACGCAAGCTCTGGGAGGACAAGAAGCACAACATCAACTTCTCCGCGCTGGTCTCCGCAGGCGAGGTCGCCGAGGAAGAGCACAGCCAGTGGATCGACGCGCTGATCGAGCTTGGGTACTCCGAGTCCGGCGCGAGCGAGGTCCTCGAATTTGCGGGTGCCGAGGTCGCCCGTGAGGAACTCGAATAATGCCGCCAGGCCGCCACGGGAGTGACGAACCGTCGACGGGGGACGCTATCGTTGAGGCCGGTGACAAAGCCCTTGCCGCCGCCTACGACGAGCCGATGGGCCTCGCCGAGTACGTCGAGACCCTGCTTGCGCACCCTGACCGTGCCGCTCACGCCGCAAAGTACCTGCTGGACGCCATCGAGGCGGCCGGCACGCGGACCGTCGTTGAGGAGGGCGAGGACAAACAGCGCTACCGGTTCTTTGACGATCCGCACAACGACGGCGAACACGCCGTTCTCGGCAACACCGAGACGCTCAACGGCTTTGTTGAGGATCTTCGATCAATCGCCGCCGGACGCGGGAAAGGCGAGAAGATGATCTGGTTCGCTGGACCGACGGCGACCGGTAAGTCCGAACTCAAGCGGTGTCTGATCAACGGGCTTCGAGAGTACTCAAAGACCGAGGCGGGCCGACGATACACCATCGAGTGGAACGTCGCCGGGACCGACGGCGGCCGAGGACTCAGCTACGGCGACAACGCGCCGACCGACGAGGACGACTGGCACGTCAGCCCGGTCCAGACCCGTCCGACGGCCGTACTGCCTGATCCCGTCCGGGAGGACCTGCTGGCCGAACTGAACGATCGCCGCGATGGGGTTGTCCCCCTCGTTGCCGGCCCGAGTCTCGATCCATTTTCCCAGGAGGCCTACGACTACCTTGAGGACCAGTACCGCCGGGAGGGGGTCACCGAGTTGTTCTCGGCGATCACCGACCCCCAGCACCTCCGCGTGAAAAACTACATCGTCGATATCGGCCAGGGCATCGGCGTCCTCCACGCCGAGGACGAGGGAACGCCGACCGAACGTCTGGTCGGTGGATGGATGCCCGGGCTCTTCGGCGAACTCGACTCGCGCGGCCAGAAGGACCCTCGGGCGTTCAGTTACGATGGGGTGCTCTCACAGGGCAACGGTGTCCTGACCGTCATCGAGGATGCCGCCCAGCACGCCGATCTGCTCCGGAAGCTGCTGAATGTTCCCGATGAGGGTCGGGTCAAACTCGACACCGGGATCGAGCTGGCAATCGACACGCAACTGATCGTCATCTCGAATCCGGATCTTGAGGCGACGCTCAACCAGCACGCCGATCGCGAGGACGCCGACCCGTTGAAGGCGCTCAAGCGTCGGCTTGACCGCCACGACATCTCGTATCTGACGAACCTCAGCCTTGAGACACAGCTGCTGCGGCGCGAACTCGCCGGCGAGACGACGGTGTGGGAGGCTGCGGACTACGACGCGCTTGACGAGCGCATCCGGGCGCCGTTACACGTCGATGTGCGGTCTGAGACCGCTGACACGCCCGTTACCCACGAGCGCGAACTGGCCCCGCACACCCTTGAGGCGGCCGCTCTCTATGATGTGGTGTCGCGACTCGATGATGACCTGCCAGCCGAGATGGATCTCGTTGACAAGGCGCTGCTGTTCGATCGCGGATACATCCAGGACGGCGACGATCGGATCACGGCCGATGATATTGCCTTCGAGGACCAGTCCGACGGTCGCCAGGGCATCCCCGTGACCTTCACCCGGGATGTTCTCGCCGATCTGCTCCAGGGCACGCGCGACCGCTCGCACCCGGAGTACCCCGTCGAGGACGTGATTATGCCGCGGGACGTGCTTAACGCGATGGTGGAGTCGTTGTTCGACGCGCCGGTGTTCTCGAATGCCGAACGATCGGCCTTCGAGTCCCGCGTGGCGGCGGTCAAGACCCGGATCTTTGATCGACAGTCCGCGGATGTCATCGACGCCATCATGTACGATCACGATGTTGACGAGGAGCTCATCGAGGAGTACGTCGAGCACGTCTACGCCTGGGCGACCGACGAGGTCCTTGAGAACGACCGTGGCGAACGCATTGGGCCGGATCCGCTGACGATGAAGGTTTTCGAGGTCGAGCACCTCGGCCGGTTTGAGGAGTCCGATTACCGCGGCTCGACGCCAAAACGGGTGGTCAAGCGGTTCCGCAACGAGCAGGTCATCACCGCGTTGAACCGCCACGCCTGGGAGCAACGCGGCGAGGACTTCGCGGTCGCGGATGTCGATCTTACCGAGATTCCCGTGATCGAGGCCGTCCTCGCCTCCGACGACTGGGACGATGTCAGGCGGATCTACGAGGATCTCGATCCCGACCAGTGGGACGACCCGCCGGCGAACACCGAGACGGCGGCGGTAAAATCGCGGACGATCGACGTACTCGTCGAGGAGTTCGGGTACAGTCCGGCCTCGGCCGAACTAACCAGCCGTCATGTCATGGCAGAAGTGAGCTACAAATGGGACTAAAAGACGACCTTGAGCGGTTCCGCGATGTCGGTGAACAGCGCCGTCAGGACCTCGCCGAGTTCATCACCTACGGCGATCTCAGTGCGAACGATCAGACGGTCCAGATTCCGATCAAGATCGTCGATCTCCCGGAGTTCGAATACGACCAGCGCGACCGAGGGGGTGTCGGGGCGGCCCCCGGCGACGGTGACCCCGAGGAGGGGACGCCGGTCGCTCCCGACGACCAGGACGGTGAGGAAGCCGGCGATCCGGGCGAGGAGGGGGCCGAGCACGAGTACTATGAGATGGACCCCGAGGAGTTCGCCGAGGAACTCGATGAGGAACTCGGCCTTGATCTTGAGCCAAAGGGCAAGGCGATCGTCGAGGAGACCGAGGGCCCTTACACCGACCTCACCCGGAGTGGCCCGGACTCGACGCTTGACTTCGAGACGATGTTCACCGAGGGACTCAAGCGGAAACTTGCCACCGAGTTTGACGAGACATTCCTTGAGGCCGTTCTCAAGATCGAGCGGTGGGGCCCCCAGGAAGCCTTCGAGTGGGCCCGCGAGGAGCGGATCCCCGTGTCGCTGGCGTGGCTTGAGGACGCTTATGCGGGCCTGTCGGATGCGGAACGGACCCGGTATGATTCGATTGCGGATGTCGAGGCGTCTGTTGAACGCACTCCGACCAGCGAGCGCATTCGCCGGGAGGGCATCGATCAGATTCCCTTCCGCCGCGAGGATGAGCGCTACCGTCACCCCGAGACCACGACGACGCCCGAGAAGAACGTCGTCGTTGTCAACATCCGGGATGTCTCCGGGAGCATGCGCCAGACCAAGCGCGAGCTTGTCGAGCGGACATTCACCCCGCTGGACTGGTACCTCCAGGGCAAATACGACAACGCTGAGTTCGTCTACATTGCCCACGACGCCGAGGCCTGGGAGGTCGACCGGGAGTCCTTCTTCGGCATCCGCTCGGGTGGTGGCACCCGGATCTCGGCGGCCTACGAACTCGCCAAAGAGGCCCTCGAGGAGTACCCCTTCAGCGAGTGGAACCGGTACGTCTTCGCCGCCGGTGACAGCGAGAACTCCGGGAACGACACCGAACAGCGGGTGATCCCGCTAATGGAGGAGATCGATGCCAACCTTCACGCCTATGTCGAGACCCAGCCCGACGGC
The DNA here is from genome assembly GCA_046540195.1 of Salinarchaeum sp. Taxonomy (GTDB): domain Archaea; phylum Halobacteriota; class Halobacteria; order Halobacteriales; family Salinarchaeaceae; genus CAZFMU01. The sequence continues at coordinate 5,603 of JBKHFN010000021.1, read as the reverse complement.
CCGACGGCTAACGCCACACACGCCGAGGAACTTGAGGCGCACTTCGCCGGCGACGACGATGTCGCTGTGGCGTATGTTAATGCTGCTGAGGATGTGACCGACGCCATCGAGTACATCCTCTCGACAGACGCCGAGATGGAAACCTCCGAAAACACCACCGCCTCGACGCGGCGCCTCTCAGACCGCCTCGGACGATGACCATCACCACCAACTCATGAGCAGTTTTGACCGCTACCGCGCACGTCGCGAAGCTGATCGCCTCGAATCCCCCGTCAGGGAGGCCCGCAACCTTGCCGAGCGCCTCGGGCTTGATCCCTATCCGGTGAACTACTGGATCGTCGACTACGACGAGATGAACGAGCTGATCGCCTACGAGGGCTTTCAGGACCGGTATCCCCACTGGCGCTGGGGCATGAAGTACGACCGCCAGCGCAAACAGGATCAGTACCTCGGGGGAAAGGCCTTCGAGATCGTCAACAACGACAATCCGGCGCACGCCTTCCTTCAGGAGTCGAACACCCTAGCCGATCAGAAGGCCGTCATCACCCACGTCGAGGCCCACTCTGATTTCTTCGCGAATAACGAGTGGTTTGGCCTCTTCCCCAAGGGGGAAGACGGCGCTGCGGCCATGCTTGAGCGACACGCCCGGCGCATCCGCGAGATCATGTCCGACCCCGAGATTGATCGATCGGCCGTCGAGCGGTGGATGGACAACGTCCTCTCGATCGCCGATACGATCGACCAACATAGCGTCTTCACCCGGGCGATCGAGACTGATGAGGAGACTGACAAGGAGCTCCCCGATGACGAGCAGGCGCTGCTCGATCGGCTTGAGGAACTCGATGTCGACGAGACGATTCGCGAGGCGGTCTTCGAGGAGACCGAGGACTCAGAGGAGACAGCCACCGAGGAGGCCGGCCCCCACGAGGACGTTCTGGCGTACCTCCATGACCATGGCAAGCAGTTCGATCCCGAGACCGAACGCGCCGCCGAGTACGAGGACTGGCAGCGCGAGATCCTCGAGATCCTCCGCACGGAGGCGTATTATTTCGCCGGTCAGCGGATGACGAAGGTCATGAACGAGGGGTGGGCGAGCTACCACGAGTCGATCATGATGACCGGTGAGAACTTTGCCGATGACAAGGAGTTCCTGACCTACGCTGATCATATGTCGAAGGTGCTTGGGTCGGGGGGGCTCAACCCTTACAGCTTGGGGCTCGCGCTCTGGGAGTACGTCGAGAACCGCGCTAACCGCCGGGAGGTCATCGAGCGGCTCCTGCGGGTCGAGGGTATCACTTGGCGGAATCTTACCGATGCCGTCGACTTCGATCGCGTTCGGGACTTGCTCGCCCCACCGGCGGCGCTCGCCGATGTCACCCTTGATGGCGTGGCCGACCTCCCCGATCGGTATGTCGACCGCGATGCGATCGAGCAGGCTCGTGCGGGTGCGATCGACGTCGAGGCCTATCCGTGGAAGGTGCTCTCTTATGAGGGACTGGCGCGTCGACACTACTCGCTGGTCAAACCCCAGCACCGGGGGGTTCTCGAACGGATCGGCCGGGAGGAACTCGAACGAATCGGCCGGTACCTCTTCGATGACGACCGCTATGACACCATCGAGGCGGCCATCGCCGATATCGAGTACACTGTTGGGTGGGACCGGATGCGTGAGGTCCGTGCGAGCCACAATGACGTCACGTTCCTTGATGCCTTCCTGACCCAGGAGTTTATCGAGCAAAAGGGGTATTTCACCTACGAATACTCCCAGGCCAACGAGGACTACCGGGTAGCCAGCAATGACCCTGGCGACGTCAAGCGTAAACTCCTCCTTGAGTTTACGAACTTCGGCAAGCCAACAATCGTCGTTGAGGATGGCAATTATAACAATCGCAACGAACTACTCCTGGCCCACCAGTACAACGGGATCGAACTTGACCACGACCAGGCTAAGCGTGTCCTTGAGCGTGTCTTCGAACTGTGGGGCCGACCGGTGAACCTCAAGACGATTCGCAAGGAAGTCACTGAGCGCGATCTTGAGGTCGCCAGACGACGCGACTCCGAGCCCGAGCCCGACGAACAGGGTCTGTTGCTCCGGTACGACGGTGCGGAGGTCTCCGAGGAGTCCCTTGAGTGGGCGGCGGTTGAGCACCTTGCTGCGGACGCCGTCGACTACGATACCACGCCTGACGACTGGCTGTGAGTCGGTTCGCGGAGTGGACCGCTATTTCTGACGATGCCCGGGCAACTCCACTGACCGAACGACACGGCATCAGGACACGCTCACCTGTCCGTTGGGTTCGAGGGCCACGCCGACCTTACGGCGTCAGAAACGTTCCTGAGACGGCACACAGAACAAGCAGTCAGGCCGATGGCACGGCCCGTGCGGTTCCAGTGGGACAGCCACGAATGGCTGGAGGGATCACACTCTTACCGTCCCAACGAACAGCGCACAGACCCGAGTACCGTCCACCGTGACGGGAATGTTGCCTCCGGGGAATCGGCATAGCTGAGACCCCCCATGGAGGAACCCGCGCCGTTCACGGCGCGGAGGATGTCATCCCTCTAGGTGCTGTTCGCGCAGGTGGGCCACCACGGCGCCGACGATGGCGACGAGCACTAGGCCCGCAGTCACCGCCGAGAGATCGATCGCCAACGCGAGTGCGCCGGTCCCCGTGGCGACCCCGAAGGCGGTCGTCGGAGCGGGATCGTCGGTGTAGATGCCGACGAACACGACGATGAACAATAAGAGCGCGCCGATCCCGATGCCGGCCATCACGTCGATGATGTAGTGGACTCCGAGGGCCACCCGGCTGAGGGCGGCCACGGCGACGACGCTCATCGCCGCTCCGACCGGCTGCCAGAGGTATCCGGTCCGGATGACGATGATGGCCGCTAGCCCTCCATAGACGATCGTGGCGTTCGTTGCATGACCGCTTGGAAAGCCATAGCCGCTGCTCGCAACGACCACCTGATAGAGCAGGCTATCGGGGGTGAGCCACTGCGCGCCGATCGCAACGGGTGGCCGAGCAGGCCGGGGCACAGCAACGGCAGCCTTCAGCCCACGGTAGATGCCGATGCCGGCCAACCAGACCCCGAGCAGTCCGGTGAGCTGTCGCCGTGCCGCCGGCCACACGAGGTAGACGAGCGCCAATACACCGAGTAGCCACCAGGTGCCCCCGAGTTGGGTAAGGGCCAGAACGATCGGATCGGTCCACTCCGGCCGCGCTGTGTAACCCCAGGTGGCTGCACCGACCCCTCGCGTCACGATCCGGGCTTCGTCTGCCAGCTACAAAGAGTCCAGCGATCTGTTGCATTAACTGAAGAGCCGATCGACCGCCCCGCGGGCGGCGAGGGCGGCGTCCTCGGCGAGCTGATCGTCGTCACCTGGACCGTCGACATATACGTCGATCTCAAGGACTCCCTCCTCAAAACTGACCGTCACATCATAGTCATCGATCTCGCTGCGACGATACCGTGAGAAGATAACGTCTTCAGCCGCCTCGGCGGCGGTCGACACCACTGTCTCGTCGTCGACCATAACCGGTCAGGAGCCGCCGGCCGGGCCGCCCATGCCGCCCATCGGGCCGGCACCGCCACCGCCAAGCATCTCCTGGAGTTCCTCTTGGAGCTCCTCGAACTGCTCTTGGATGCGTTCTTCCTGGCGCTCAAGTGTCTCGACGCGAATCTCAAGATCGTCGACCTTCTCTTCGAGGTTTTCTTGAGCCTCCGCGTAGTCGGTCTTGATGAGCAACTCGCCGACCTCGCGGTACATCGTGGCGTCATCGTCGATGTCCTCGAGTTCCTCAAGGGCGTTCTGAGAGTCGGTAAGCTCCGTTTCAGCCTCGCTCTTCTGGACGGCAAGTTCCTGGGCGGTCTCTTGGAGGTCCTTCAGTTCCTCGACTTTTTCTTGTGCGCCTGGCGGCAGACTACCTTGCATGCCTTGATGGTGGAGCGCCATACGGAAAAACCTCTGCTTTCACTCCCCATCGGCGACCGCCATCGTTCGCTCGGCGGTCGCAACCAGGGATAGCCACGTCAGCTTGGCGGCCCGCAGCGCGCGGGCGTCCGTCGCCTCAATCACCACTTCGACGGTAGCCCCGGAGTGACACACCCGAGTTTGGGCCCGTGCTCCGTCAATGGCGTTTTCCTCCTGGCCGACTGCCCGTGCGACGGTACGCGCTTGTGCTGGATCCGCAAATGTCCGTGAGAACCGAAGGTGGTGACGCCCCGTCGCGTCCGGTGTCATCCGATCGCGTCACTTGACGTCGATTTCCTTGACGTCGGGACTGCGTTCTTTCAGGAGCACGCGGTGGCCGCAGTACGGACACCGGACGCCCCCGTATTCGTCGAGCGTGACCTCCCGCTTACAGCGTGCGCACTTGTATCCCATAGGCGAAGTCGTATCCGTATGTTACGTCGGGACGCTGAGAAAGCTGTCGGTTCGTCCGGTTCACTCCTCGTCGGTCAGCGCCGCCCGGATGGACCGTTCGACGGTGCGGCCCGCGGGTGTTTCGGGCTTGTAGGCGCCACCGGCGAACCGGTAGCCACAGCGGTCACACTCCCAGATGCCCGTGCCCGTCCGCGAGACTCGCTCGGCGCCACAGTCCGGACACTCGTGGTCCGCGTGCATTTCGGATTCGATGTCGGCGACGCGCCTGCGGGCGACCCGTCCATACCGGGCCCCGAAGCGTCCAGCGCTCCCGACCCGACCGTTCTGATCACTCATAGTACACGCCGGTAGCCGGGTCGTGTAAATAAACGCTTTGAGACACCGTCCGCTACTGGAAGTCGGCCTCTGCGAGTGCCTCGTTGAGGTCGTCGCGGATCCACTCGCCGGACTCAACGTCACGTGCGGTCGTCACGACCCGGTTTTCCTGCACTGATGAGCCATCACGCAACAGCAGCCGGACGTTCCCCCCATCGTCGGGCCGGGTTGCCTTCGCGCGCAGTCCTGATTGCGAGCTCGTTCCGCCGGCGTCAATCGGTCCTGGGATCACCTTCTTGACGTGCGGGTGTTCGGCGACCGTCCGGATCGCCCGCATGCCGTCGCGCCCGCCGATGAGCGTGGTATGAGATCCTCCAAGTTTCTCCGCTGGCGGCGTCTCGACGACATCAAGCGCCCGACTTCCCCGGCGTTCAAGTGCGCGCTCAACCGGATCGATCGTGTCATCTCCGCCGAGGCGACGAAGTTCATACCGCGACTGCCGGCGGAGCTCGCGGATTACGGCGCGATCGCCGGCCGCGTAAACCGCCTCGGGCCGCTTCCGGTGGAGTTCGTCGGCGATCCGCCCAGCGTAGTTGCACAACTCACGCAGTTCGTCTTCGCCCTCCTCAGGAGTGGTCCGGATTGTCGTCCGCCCGAGCACCGTTTCTTCGCGTAGCATCGTCAGTGTTGTTCGCCGTCGGGCAGCGTCAACGACGACCGCGTCGGCGTTCGTTGTGTGACACACCAGACAGTAATCGCCGGGGCGATCAAGCGGTGAGCCACACTGCCGACAATCCACGGTCTGTATTTGTGTCGGAAACGTAAACACTCATCGCACGCGGTGTCACCTAATTCGAGGCGGAGGCCCCACCCTCAAGGAGCGCGGGGCTTCCGGCCC
>JBKHFN010000020.1:0-12698 GCA_046540195.1 Salinarchaeum sp. | reverse complement strand
CCGGAGACGGTGAGTGACATGGAGGCCCAGGGCCGACTCGGGATTGACTTTGGGAAGCTCTTTGAGAAGGGCCAGCGCCTCGCGACCGGCCAGTGTGACGTCAAGGCATACAACCAACAGCTCCGAGATCTGATCGCTGCCGGGCGCGCTGAGCCGAGCTTTGTCGTCTCACACCGGGAACCGCTTGAGCGAGCACCGGAGCTTTACGAGCAGTTCGATGACCGGGAGGAGGGCGTCACGAAGGTGATCCTTGAGCCATAGCCATCCATGTGTGGGATGGGTGATCGGCGACAGGACGACAATCAGCCCACCCCGACACACGTGGAGGGTGTGCAAGCGACTGATGTAGCGTACCCGCGGACTAGATCGCCCAACCTCGCCGTACAGCACGTAGCGACCAGCAGCATATTTTGTCACTAATATCGTAAGGCCCGGTATGTCCCTCATTGCGGAACTGCAGCTCTCTGGCAATCTCGGGGTGTTCGATTACACATATAATGCGGTCCCCACTGTTAGCTGTACGGTTGAGGACTTTCACCACCTCCAGGGGGACGGATCTCGGCGTTCAGTACTGTTCGGACTGTGTCAGAACTGTGATTTCGACACGCTCGAAACGGCAATGGAGGAGGACCCCACCATTCGCGAGTGGTACCTTGTTGCGGAGGTCGGCAATCGACACCTCTATCGTGTTGAAACTGTGTTATTTCCGTCGGAGCAGCCACTGCTCTTTCCGGCGTGTCGCAGACACAACATTACCGTCCTCTCTGCGTGGCGCGACGCCGACGGCCTGTACCTCCGTGCACGGGTCCCGTCACGCGAGACCCTACAGCAGTTTAGCCGTGATATCGATGAGTTTGCCGATCGGTTCACCCTCTCGCGGTTATATGTTGAGGGCCAGCGCCCGGACGACGGGAGGCAATTGACGGACAAACAACGCAAGGCACTGGCGTTGGCCCTTGAGCATGGTTACTTCGAGACGCCGAGTCAGATCACACTTGAGGAGTTGGCCGATCAGTGTGAGGTAACCGCACAGGCCCTGTCCGATCGGATCCGGTCGGCGGTCCAGACACTTGTTGCGAACGCCGTCAACAGTGAGTCCCAACCCCGATCGTAATAAAGGGCTTTCTGAGACAACCTGTCGTTGATTCAGGCGGATCGAGTTGATGCTGGTAGGGGTTTCGATGACCGACCACAGGCACCGCGATACGCACCAGACGACGGGGATTTACACGCTTGACGACCTCTTTGACACGCTGGGCAACCGATACCGGCGCCGACTCCTGTTGCGGATGAGTCGACCCGACGCACGCGGTGGGTGGGAACTCGATGTCAGTGCGCTCGCGGACGAAACCGATGATGAGGCGGCACTCCGTGACCGGCTTTATCGGATGCATCTCCCACAGTTATCCGCCGACGGATACCTCGAGTGGATCGGTCAGCACCAGACGGTCTATCGAGGCCCGACGTTTGACATCATCGCACCAATCGTCCGCATTCTCGACGAGCACAACGAAGAGATTCCGACCGGGTGGCCCTGATCTCCGCGATACGGAGCTGCAGCCGCTGGCAACGACTGTGGCGACCGTACGGCACAACCGCCGACGCGCTTGTTGATTGGCTCGTGCTCTTTGTGCGCGATGGGACCCCGTGGCTTTCGACCTCCAGCGCTGTCGTCGATGCGCTCCAGACGGCCCTGCACGACCCGTCCGCCGGAGCGGTGGGCACCCGTGTCGGTGCCACGCGCATGCGCGTCTCGGTGGCACTGCCGAACAGTGGCAGCCCTTCATCAACGAGACAACCGAATTGGAGACCCTCAAACGCCGTCTGGCTGCGCTCCTGGATACTACTTGAGTTGGTAGCTGAAATCTCGGTCGCAGTGTTCACACGTCGTGCGGTTGGCGTACCGAAGCGAGGTGTGAACCTCACCGACACCCGACGCATCGGCCGGGAGCGCCACGACCGCAAACCGCCCACAGTGCGGACAGGCCACCGTCATCTGCGTGTCAGACATCACCTGATGATGGATCGAAGACGCACTTGAATCCACCCGACTATCGGTCGACCGTTTCCCCCCGTTACTTATATCAGAGGGTCCAACCGGCCGATACGATGACGACGATCAGCGAGAACCCGGCCGTCATGGCGCTTGCTGCTGCGGGACTGTTTAGCATTCTTTGGCTCATCCTTATTACCGCGATTCCGGTTCCCGTCGGACCTCCACAGTATCTTGCCATGATCGTCGGCTCCGGAGTAATCGGGATCACGGCCTACTATCTCGTCTCAGGACCGTGACATGCGCTTAGAGGCCGGCGGGGTCCTGGGGGCGACTGAGCCGAAACAGCAATATCTTTCGGGGCGCATGCGACACATGATCATGGTGACGGTGGCCGTCGTCGGCGAGGGGACAACGCGACGGTTCGACCTGTCGGAACTCGCCGCGCGCTTCCGGACTCACCACGCAACCTACCGAATCCACTGTGCCAGTTCCGGGCTCTCAGAATCCGAGTGGCGGTGTATCCCGTTACTGGACCTACTGACTGCTGCAGGCGTACCGGAACGAGCGACCCATATCGTCGCTGAGGCGGCCGATGGGTACCGGGCACCGATCGAGATGCACACAGCATATCACGGGGTGCTCGGGATCAAGCGGGTTGACGCGGATTCTGAAGGGGCGGATCATGGTCCGCCACGCATTCTTGCCTCCGACATCGCCTCTGAGCGGGCCGTTCAGGCCGTTCGTACCATCGACTGGATTGCGGCGGCCCCGGACGAGGATGTTGAGGCTTACGCCTCGTGGTGAGTGTCGTGTTGCTGTCGTTGCAACGACAAGTGGGGTTTTCGGGGGCTCAACAGTATTCGACACCTATGTGGGCGTCCGTCGTGGCTGCGGGGTGGCGGCGATGACCGACCCGTGGGGCTTCCGGACGGCTGTCGGGCCAGCCCACGTCCACAATGGTCACCTCCGAGTCCGGCCTGGCCCGGTCGCGACAGTACGAGGGCTCTGGCGCGGTCTCGCTGCCGGGCGCACAGCCATAATCGGGCGTGTCGCCGACTGGGCAACCGTCGGGCTGGCCGGAACAGCCATGGCGGGCGTTGGATCGATATCCTCCGGATCAATCGACGTGATAGCGCTGCTCACGGCGGTCGCTAGCCTGCTTGGGGCGATTGGATATCTTCTCATCCCATGGCACGCACACACCGCACTTCCGGTGTCGGCTATCGACCGGGTGCGTGTTGCGGAGTCGACGCTCACGGTCGTACATGACGAGGAGGAAACGACGCTCTATCCGGTTGACGAGACCGCTCAGGAACGGGCGGTGCTCGCTTTCCAGCTTCGCGGGGTTGACTGTGTACCGACCGACGGTGTATCACTGCCGCCAGCGGCCCGGGGGGTGCCGATCGAGACCGGCTGATGGATAATCCGTCACTCGTGGAGTGGCCGGGTCGCCCGACGCTCTGCAGGGGTCGGCAGATCATCAATGAGTTCGATCACACGCTGTTCGATTTCGGTACTGATCGCCCAGACCGATTCCAAGTCGGTATCGGCTGGATCGATGAATCCCCAGTCACGTACGAGCGTTCCCGGCGGGAGATCCGTAGCGGACAGGTCACAGCCCATTAGCGCGACCACATCGCATATCTGGAGGGTCTTGTCGGTGATCCGCGTCGGCGAGCGATCGGAGAGGTCATACCCCTTGGCCGTCATGACTTCGCTGACAGCGGGATAGATCGCATCGGCGGGGTCGGTCCCACCGGAGTGGATTTCGATATCGGAGCGGTCGCGCACCCGGAGGTGGGTCTCCGCAACCGCCGCGGCAATCTGGCTGCGGCCGGCGTTCTCAACGCAGACGAACGCGACATGGAGCGGCTCAGAATCCATCGTCAGTCGTCCTCCGTGGCGGGCGTCGAGGCTCCGGTTGACGCCGTCCAGTCGAACACTCCCTGAAAGTACAGCGCCACGTTGACTAGCGCGAGTAGTACCGGCACCTCAATCAGCGGCCCAACAACGGTCGTGAAGGCGACACCGGAGCCGACACCAAAGACGGCAACGGCGACGGCAATAGCGAGTTCGAAGTTGTTTGAGGCGGCGGTAAAGCCGATGGCAGTCGTTGTCGAGTAGTCTGCACCAATGCCCTTGCCCATTCCGAAGCTCACGAGGAACATCACGACGAAGTAGATCGTCAGCGGAACGGCGATGAGCAGGACGTCACCCGGCGCCGCGACGATACTCTCACCCTGGGTGGCGAACATCACGATGACGGTGAACAACAGCGCGACCAGCGTCAACGGATCAATCCGCGGGATGAACTCGTCGTCGTACCACTGCTCGCCCTTCGTCCGAGTGCCGACATACCGCGTGAGAAAGCCCCCGACGAAGGGGATGCCAAGGAAGACGACAATCGCCTGGAATACCTGTATCGGCGTCACATTGAACGTCTCGATCCCAGCAACGAGCGCATCCATGCCGAGCAGCGGCGGAAGAAAGAGCCCGAAAAACCAGATGTACACACCGTAGGTGATGATCTGAAAGAGGCTATTGAACGCGACAAGCCCGGTGACGTACTCGGTTGACCCTTCGGCGAGTTCGTTCCAGACGAGCACCATCGCGATACACCGGGCCATCCCGATGAACACCAGCCCGAGGAAAAACTCGGGACGAGCAGGGAGCCCAGGGACGAGTCCGCTGAAGAAGATAACGGCGAGTCCGAACATCAGCGTCGGACCGATGAGCCAGTTCTGGACGAGACTCAATCCGAGGACCTGCCAGTTGCTGAACACCGCGCGGAGCTGTGAGTAATCAGCCTTCGCCAGCGGCGGGTACATCATCGCAATGAGCCCGAGCTCAACGAGGTGGAAGGTCTGAATTGGCTGGGTCACCGACGGGGCGACGACACCCAGTCCAACCCCAATCGCCATCGCACCGAGAATCCAGACGGTGAGATACTTATCGAGGAAGTCCATCGACCGCGGATCCCCGCAGCTCTCGCACTCACAGTGTGGTCCATGCTCGTGTGCGTCGGCGTTACTCATTGAGGACCCCATCAAGTAGCGTCAACAGCGCGACGGCCTCGTTTGTCGCGCGGTACTTCCGCCAGCGGCCGTCCTTTCGACGGGTCACGAGACCAGCGTCGGTCAGCTGCGAAAGCGCATGGCTGATTGCACTCTCGCTGGCGTCAACCATACCGTTGAGCTCACAGACACATAGTTCACCGTCGGCAGCGACAAGCAACCGAAGCAGCTTGTATCGGGTCTCATTCGCAAGCGCCGAGAGTGCCGCGAGGTCGGCCTCAATGCGTTCGGTCGAGAGCACCGCCTCAAGGGCGTCAAGCTCGTCCAAGCGCTGGTCAACGTCTTCGGGCCGGCACTCGGCAAGTTCGTCCTCAAGATACCGGTGGAGCCGTTGGGTCGCAGTTGTCATCATCCTCATTTCGAGGACCACTCAATTATATTTTGCGCAATGAGGGCAGAATATCCGATATACCGGGCAAGATTGATCTAAAGAGGTATCATCGAGTTTTTCATTTGAACGAAGCATAAATTGTTGCTGTCCGAGAGTAATCTCCAGAGCGTCGGTACACTGGGTAGCCGACCGAGGACAACAGTATGTCGAGCCGGTGGGAAGTCTAATATTGATATTTCCCAATATTTTGTAGACACCATCGTCCGATTAGAACGGACACTTGGAGCTCTCCACGGCTCAACCTTATTGAACCAGCCGTGTTGGCTGTTGTAACCGATCAACGCTCACACACCGAAGATGTCGTGGCCGCCGGAGATAATATGCGGAACCGAAATACTTTTTGTTCATATCGAGATATACCGATTTGTATGTCGAACTCACTGATCGACACGATCGTGGACGCACTGAGTGGATCGGAGTCGGGCGACGACGGCTGTTGCTGTGGTGTCGAGATCGAAGAGACCGAGGAGGACGCCTGAGCAGCATGACGGAATCGGTTCCGGAGTCGACCCGGTAGACCCTCGAACGCCTGTACGACGACCCAGAAACCCGGGTGACGTCACTATTTGAGCTCATTCCGGACGATGAGACGGTGACAGCCGAGTTGACAGTCTTTAAGGCGCTGGCAAACGAGCACCGCATTCGGATCCTTGAGGCGCTTCGCGATGGCGAACTGTGTGCCTGTGAGTTACAGGTCATCCTCGATGCTCCACAGTCAACCGTTGCGAGTCACCTGCGCGAGCTCAAGGACGCTGGACTCGTTAAGTCCCGTCGTCAGGGCAAGTGGAGTTACTACCGGATCGGTGATACGGCCGCGTTACAGCTGCTTGACATCGCCGACGCCCTCGCCGAGGACGACGCATGATTCCATCCGGGATTGCGACTGCACTCGTTGACTCGTGGCAGTATTTTTTGCACCTCGCGGTGGTGCTCGTGCCGCTGTTTATCGGGGCCTCGTTTCTTGTTGGACTCGTCCAGGAGTACCTTCCGCCAGAACGGGTTGAGACGATGCTCCGCGAACGCAACCGCGGAACCGGTAATATCGCCGCCGCCGGCCTGGGTGCCGTGACGCCCTTCTGTTCGTGTTCAACCGTCCCGGTACTTGCCGGGCTGCTCGGTGCCGGGGCGCCGCTTGGACTCTCCTTTTCGTTCCTGCTGGCGTCACCGATCGTCAACGAGATTGCGGCGTTTCTGTTGCTGGGGCTATTCGGCCTAGAGGTCACCGTCATCTACCTCGTCTCGGCGCTTATCGCGGCGATTATCGGTGGAATTCTCATCGACCTGCTTGGACTTGAGCATCTCGTCAAGGACGTGCGGATCACCGCGAACGGACGGACCGTTGCCACCGACGGTGGGACGACCACGTGTTCCTGTTCGACAACTCAGACGAAGTCCCACCGCGAGCGGGTCGAGACGGCGGCACGCGGGGCACTGTCGTTTTTCCGGGATACCTTCCCGTATCTCCTTCTTGGCATGGCGCTTGGCGCGCTGATTCACGGGGCGGTACCGGCGGCCCTACTCCAGCAGGTGGCCGGTCCGGGGAACCCACTGGCGGTGCCGCTGGCGGCCCTTGCCGGTGCGCCCCTGTATGTGAGTATCAGCGGGATGTTGCCGATCGCGGCGTCGCTGGTTGAACAGGGCCTGCCAATCGGAACCGTCATTGCCTTTGTCGTTGGCGGGGCGGGCGTCAGCATCCCCAATCTGATCCTCCTCAACAAGCTGTTTGAGCGCCGACTGCTCGCCGTCTATGCAACGACCGTCGTCACGATCGGCGTCGCAATCGGCTTCGGGCTGAACGGCCTCTTCGCCTAAAAGCGCACTATGTACCGGACTATACCACTAAGAACAAGGCCTATTTGTATACTCCCCAAAAAAAGCCTATGACTGACCACGACGAGGTGGTGATTTTCGGCGATATCCACGGGAACCTGCCGGCACTTGAGGCCGTCTTCGCGGATATCGAGGAACAACACAACGGTGCGTGGTACTGTCTCGGCGACCTTGTCGGCTATGGGACCTTCCCCAACGAGGTCGTTGAACTCGTCCGCGAGCGGGAGATTCCAACGATCATGGGCAACTACGACCAGGGCGTTGGCCAGCACAGTGATGACTGTGGGTGTGCCTATCAGACCGAGACCGAACGCGAGCGTGGCAAACGCTCGATTGGATGGACAAACGAGGAGATCACCGACGCGAACCGGACATACCTCCAGAGTCTCGACAGCCAGCGACGGCTCACGCTGGGATCGCTCGATATCGTCCTCGTCCACGGCAGTCCGCGCCGAGTCAACGAGTACCTCTATGAGGACCGCGCTGATGCGAGTTTCGAGCGCATGCTCGATACCGTTGGCGCCGACGTGCTGGTCTGTGGTCATACCCACCTGCCCTACCACACGGAACTCCCGAGCGGCCGTCACGTGATCAACGCAGGCAGCGTGGGCAAGCCGAAGGACGGGGATCCTCGGGCGTGTTATGTGACGCTCGCGGCCAACGACGAGCTTGAGGTCACCTTCCACCGCGTTGAGTACGATATCGAGCGGGCGGCGAGCGCCATCGAAGCGACTGACATGCCTGACCCCTACGCCGACATGCTACGGGCGGGCGAAGGCTGACGCTGCTTGCGTGCACGTTCCGATCGGGTGTCGCCGTCCGCCCGAGTGGCAACTCTCCGTCTTCGGGAGCACCCCTCCGATCATCACTGGTCCCCATGTTGCGGGGCGACCTCGGTGTTCGGCATGCGTCTCCGAGTGCCCGCTCGGCGAGCGGTGACTCCTTGGATGCGATAAGAACAGTCCCCACCATCCGTTTGCATGGGTGATGGCTGCGGACGAACCTGCGGGCCTGCATGCCGGCGAGAAATAGTTAGACACACCGATCCTATTCCGTGCAAGCGATGATTGAACGGCTTCTCGGCGATAACGTCGAATCGTCCGGACGGTATCTCGCCGAGGTGATTTACGGGGCGAATGACGGGATCATCACGACTTCGCGATCGTCTCTGGCGTTGCTGGTGCCGCGTTGAACCCCTCGATCGTGCTCATCCTGGGGGCGGCAAACCTCTTTGCTGATGGATTCTCGATGGGCATGAGCAACTACCTGAGTCGTCGGTCGGAACTTGACTATCAGCGGTCGATGCGCGCGAATGGTGACCCCCCAACCGGGTTCTCCGACGGGAAGTTACCTCGCCGGACGGCGGTTGTCACGTTTCTTGCGTTCGTCATCGCCGGGTGGGCCCCGTTGGTTCCATATGTTCTTGAACTGACGCCGGCGTTTGTACTCTCAGTTGGCTTCACTGGGATCGCATTCTTCGCCGTTGGGGCAAGCCGAAGTCTTGTCACAGACCGGCGCTGGTTCATCAATGGGGCAGAGATGTTTGTCGTCGGAATGACGGCAGCCGCCGTTGCCTACACGGTCGGCCGTCTTCTCGGCGGGGTCGCCTGAGCGTGTATCAGGTACTGAGGTGTAAGTGGCGGCTCGCCGACTGCGGACGCCCGGAGTACGATCACCCTCTGTCTATCCGACAACGCCGGTAGCGGTGAGTATCCCGATGACGAGCAGGAGCACCACAGCCGCGATGACCCCGACGAGGTACGGATTCTCCATGGCCTTCTCGTGAAGCGCCATGGCGGCATACTCCTCGCGGAACGCCTCGCAGTTCGCCTCGTCATAGAAGTACTTCGTCTTCAGCGCGAATCGCTCGGTGACCGCACAGCCGGTACAGACGGGGGTTCCCTCTAGCCGTTCGGTCGCGATATGCTCGTCACAGGCGATTGCCCCGCAGTTCGGACAGTAGGTGTACGATGCCTCACGCCCGCTCGTTTCACAGTGAACACACTGATGGATGTCATCCTTGAGGGTCACTCGAGAGGGGCCGGCGGCATGATAGGTGTAGGCGTAGGTGTACTCCTTGAGCTCGGTCGTGTGACGGACCTCCGGGAGGTAGACGGCCTCAATCGAGCGCACCGAGATATCCGAGCGGTTCGGCTCAACGGTCTTGGTGTAAGTGACGTTATTGTCGCCGGTGTAGGTGACCGTTGTTGTGTGATGCTGCTGCAGGCGCTCAACTGCCCACTCCTTGTACTCGGTCTGGGTCTGCCCGAAGCGGCGTTGCTCGATCGCATCGAATGCGGTGGCGAGGTCCTCCGTCTCAAGGCTGATCGTCGCGTGATGGTTGTTAGTGACTAGCTTCGCAACATCCGCTTCAGCGAGCCGCGGACAGCCCCGCTCGGCGTGGAGGACAAACCGTGTCGACTCGTCGATTCGGTGGATAACGCCAACGGACGTCTCGAACACCGCGTTTATGTCAGCCGTGACGATGACGACCGGACGGAAGATCGCCTGTGAGTGTGGTGTCGGGACCGCCGCCGCGTCGATGTTCGCAATGTCGCTGAAGGCCTCCTCAACAGGCGCATCGATTGCCGTTGCCGGATCGTACGGCCGGAGCGTTTCCTCACAGAGAATCTCAATGCGACCATTGTAGAGATCCAGCCCAATGTCGTCGGCAATCGCTCGAAGGTCCTCACCATCAAGCAGTTCAATCGGATGGGGGTCGTCGGTCTGCTGGAGGTGTTTGGCGTACTCCTTGGCCGGTCCGGTAAACCGCCCGGTCGTGACGACCATGCCACGCTTGTGACCATTGAAGTCGAAGGTCGCAACCGCCGAGTGCAGCTTTTGGACGACCGGACGCCCGACCGTGTCTGTATGCTTGCACTCGACAACGACCGCCCGACGGGTGCCGTCGACGACCTCTTCCATGAGGATGTCCCGCCCCTCGTCGGCTGTCCGCTCGGCCTGGCGGACGCGCTCGTAGCCGAGGGTGCGAAAGACGTCTACCATCAGATCCTCGAACTCGAACCCTGAGAGATCGTCCAAGACGGCCATGTGTTCGTAGGCGTGTATTCTGCCGGTGTCAATAGAGTATCGATCGGGTTAATGAAGCATGTCAAGCAGGAAGATCGAGAGAAAGCCAACGAAAAAGAGCGTCGTCGAGACAGGCGTCTCGGGGACTTTCCCGGCCTTCACGAGCAGTTCTTCGGTGACGAGATACAACAGGGCGGCCGAGCCGAAGGCGAGAATAATCGCGATCGGCGCTCCGGTCACGCCTCCGAGGGCTAGCACACCAACGGTCACGCCGGTGGCGAGCAGGAGCCCAAAGGTTGCCGGGACGGCGAGTTTTCGAGCCATTCCGAGGTTCTGTGGCAGGGCAACAACACCGGCCACGCCCAAAAAGAGCACCTCGATGGTCAACGCCAACGCGATAATTACCCCGGCGTCGGGGTTGTCAAGGAAGGTGACGCCGATCAGGACGCCGTCGATCACCATATCGATGGCGACAGTGATGAGCAATCCGGCGGCACCGGCGAACGGTCCGCCAAAGTCACGCTGCTCGATAGCCCGGCTCAGCCGGTGGATGCCGAGCATTGTCAGGACACCGATGGCGAACCCGAGGACGACGACCTGTGGCGCTCGGTCGTGGATATCCGGTAGGAGTTCGGCGGCGACGGCGGCGATAACGACGCCGGCGGCAAAGTGCTGAATGTTGCTTTCCATCTGTGGACCCGGCGGCCGGTAGACAGCAATTACGCCACCGACCAGCGCCGCGACGACGGCGAGTGAGGTATAGGATAGCGCCTGGGCCAGTACCATACGCTTTCTCTTGGTCGGAGGGTGAAGAATCTTGAGTCGACTGACGACCGCTGAGGCACCATCCGGCTGTGCTCCTCACTTGCGGTGGGGTTCTCGGCCGTGCCGTTCGATGGCAGCTCAAACCCGGTGAACCGCGCGATGGTCACCCACCGAAGCGATGGAGGAATTTCGTGGACCGGCTCGGCCAGTCGGTGGTGGATCCATCTGGCGAACCGATAGCAAGAATGACACAACTCGAACCGCGCTGGTTCGGAGTCGATCCGGTTGATGC
Source organism: Salinarchaeum sp. (assembly GCA_046540195.1). Lineage (GTDB taxonomy): Archaea > Halobacteriota > Halobacteria > Halobacteriales > Salinarchaeaceae > CAZFMU01. The sequence goes on along the minus strand of JBKHFN010000020.1, from coordinate 1,320 downwards.
AGTTATGTCGACAATCCCGACAGGTGTACCTCCGGTGAGCTTCCCAAACTGTGGAATTGTCAGAAGTATCGCCCTGAAAATTGGGCGTTTGTATTGAAGTTTGGTATGGGGCCGGAGGGATTTGAACCCCCGATCGACTGATATCCCCGATCCGCCTCGGAACTCCAGGGTATCATCCTTGCCGCCGGTGATCAGACGGCGGCTCCGTATATCAGTCGGTCGTCAGAGGCGGAATCTCTGGAGTCAGTCGCCCTGCCGGACTAGGCCACGGCCCCTCACCATCCGATTTTATCGGTTTGAGTAAAGGGGTTTCGATTCGGCTGACGCGGCGGTGACAACCATTTTGGTCGTCGCCACCCCCATGTCGGATATGGCCGGCGAATCCAACCAGGTGCTCGCCATCGGCGACCGGGCGCCCGACTTCGAGCTGCCCGGAACCGACGAGGCGACCCATACAATCGAGGACTTCACCGACAACGCGGCGATTCTCGTTGTCTTCACGTGTAATCACTGTCCGTACGCCCAAGCGAAGTTGTCGCTGCTCAACGATATCGCCATCGAGCACGACGATGTTGCCGTTGTCGGGATCAACCCCAATGATGCCGAGGCCTATCCCGAGGACTCCTTTGAGGAGATGCAAGCGCGCGTTGCCTCCGGCGAGGCGCAGTACGACGCCTACCTCCGTGATGAGTCCCAGGAGGTCGCCAAGGCCTATGGCGCGGTCTGTACGCCCGATCCGTTCCTGTTTGCCGTCGAGGACGGTGAGACACGGCTGGCCTACCAGGGCCGGCTAGACGATGCGATCAGCCCCGGCGAAGAGCCCGACCGGATCGAGATCCACGAGGCTATCGAAGCCGTGCTGGCGGGTGAGGACGTGGACATCGAGTTCAATCCCTCTCGTGGCTGTACGATCAAGTGGCACGAGGGCAACAAGCCCGAGTATACCCGCTCGTAGGCGACTCCCTCTGGCGTTTCGAGGGGTTTAAGATGGGTCCTCCAGAACGTGAAACTGCGCGGGCTCGTAGATCAGTGGTAGATCACTCCCTTGGCATGGGAGAGGCCCCGGGTTCAAATCCCGGCGAGTCCATACCGCTCCTTACGTCGCGGTGATTGAACAGACGGCGGCAGGTTACTTTTAAAGAACCCCCCTCAATTACCCCCCGGTTTGAGTCGTCTATAACCCAATCTGCGGTGTACCGTCTCGGTAGGGTGGGTCGCTACGTGTGCGGTTTTGCCCGATTGTGTAGTGGTATCTGATACAAAAATATACTGTTGGTCGGAACTCTTGATACTCTGTAACCACAAGTGTCGGTATGACGA